>NZ_JBNKPP010000107.1:0-14055 GCF_050295395.1 Agarivorans sp. | reverse complement strand
AATTGGTTTACTAAGCGCCGCGGCATGAGGGTGATTCCTCATCGTCCTGAGCATGCGGCTAGCGGAGAACGTTTGCTTAATGCATCGGGGATCGGTTTGTTAGAGCTTAGCGACGACGGCTCGCCGCAAGCGGTATGGCAGCTCACCAGCAAGGGCGAGCTGGTGGCTTTTGAAATTGACGAACTTAACGCCCGCTGGGAATAGACTTAGACATCCAAAGTGGGAGGAATATGGCTGCTTCTAGCACCTTTGGCGAGCATCAGTAGCATATAAATAGTGCTACTACCGAGAATAGCGCCAAAGTAGTAAGGTAACTGGGCTAGTGAGTCACTGGCTAACTCTGCGGCGATGGGGCCCACGATGGAACCTAGGCTGTAGATAATCAACATCATTTCAGTAATGGCAACAATCTTATCGGTGCTTTGGTTTAGGCAAGCCTGGCTAATCGCGATGGGGTAAAGGGAAAACGCCGCCGCACCTAATATAAACAGGCTCAAAGCTAGGCTGTAAATGGTGTCGGCGAGTAGCATGCTAAGTGCTGCTGCCACCCCAACCAAGGCAACCACAGCTTGTAATAGGGTTTTATTGTAGTTGGCTGACAGACGGCCACATAAGGGCTGTACTAACATCCCACCGAGTATGACGCTGGCCATAAGTAAGCCAAGGTCGTCTTTCCAGATGGTGAACTGGTTAATATAGCTAGGTAGTAAACCGTAAATAGGGCCCAAGACTAAACCAGAAACCAAGCAAGCGATTAATCCAGATTGACTTAAGTGGCCGATGTCTGCCAAAGAAAGGGCGCGGTGTTGCGTCGCTGGTACACTGGTATTTGCCGTAAATATTGGTGCCACCAAGGCGAGGGCAAGTAAAACACTTACCAGCAGAAATGGCAGCGCGCCGCTAACGCCAAAACCGCTAATTAATAGCTGTCCAAGGGCATTGCCCGCATATAGCGTTACCATATATAAGGCCAAACGCGTGGTGCGTTGCTTATCGTTGTCTACCATTAACAGCCAAGATTCTACAACAACAAAGATGCCTGCGGTGGCAGCGCCAGCAATGGCTCTTAGCACTAGCCATGCAACTGCATGGGGGAAAAAGTACATGAGTAGTACGCTAGCGAGTAAGGTGACCAAGCAAATGATGAAGCTAATACGATGCAAGCAACGACGGATCAGTGTTTGTGCTTTTAAGGCTCCTAACAATAAGCCACCAAAGTAAGCACTGGCTAGCCAAGGGCTTAATTCTTCTGCTAAGGAGAACGGCGCTAAAGCCAGCGGGATTAGGCTCATTAAATAACCAGAGGCAACTGAAAACAGCGCCAATCCTAGTAACGGGCTTAAAATCCCATGCAGCGCGGAGCGTTCTGATAGTCTAAACATGTCTGACTCAAGGTATCGAAGAGAAGAATAGGGTGAGCTGAAAACGGCGCGATAATGGCAGTAAAAAATGCCAAGATAAAACAAACATTATTTGTCGTCACGATTATAAAGTTTTGCTTAGCGTTTTTTACTTTATTTATCGATTAAATTATTGTTTTTTATGGTTTTTGTAGCCATTTGCTCAGCTTGATAAAAAATATTGACCAAGACTTTTTTTTGCTGCAAATTGATAGAGCACCCAAGCACTCTTTTAGCTAGCGCTGGGTCAGCAATAAGCTTTATTATTTTTAGCTAAAATAAGGTTAAAGAAGATGAAATTCTCACGGTTTGACGATATTGATGAGTGGGATGAAGAAGACAAGGCCCACCATGTTAAACAACATAAGAAAGTTAAGAACATGGCGCGTACTCGTAGAAGAATAGATGAGTACCATGAAAAGAGGCAGTTAGACGACTATATTGCTGATTATACTAGTTATTAGACAGTTTTGACTGTTCAATTAGGATTGCTTTGGTAATCGAACAAAACAATGCCACGCTCTTGCGTGGCATTTTTTTATGTTGAACCGTCGGTTTATAGTTCGGCTTTAGCTAGTTGTTTGGCCAGCTTAAACGGCTCTATCTCATCACCCACAAGGTTCTGGTCTAAATCTAGCGCTAACATTACTTGGTCTTGGTCAAGTCCGGGTAACCACTCTTCAAAGAAGGTTTCCACATTAATGGCCACTGGCTGGTAGTCGCTCCAGTCTTCTACGCATAAGGCTTGAGCTAGG
Organism: Agarivorans sp.; assembly: GCF_050295395.1. Classification (NCBI taxonomy): domain Bacteria; kingdom Pseudomonadati; phylum Pseudomonadota; class Gammaproteobacteria; order Alteromonadales; family Alteromonadaceae; genus Agarivorans; species Agarivorans sp. Next base: position 11,900 of record NZ_JBNKPP010000107.1, on the reverse strand, counting down.
CTTTGGCTGGAAAATATTGGCATTACATCAGTGTCATCAAACTCGATGGAATCGACTACCACAAATTCGTCGTCGACACTGAGCACCCATAACTGACCGCTTTCAATAACGGCTTGGCTAAAGTCTGAAAGACTGTGGTTTGACTTACTCATGTTATTCCCCTTAGTTGTGGAGCTAGATAGTTACTTATTGGGCCGGTTTTAGCAATGCTTATGTGGCTCAAACAAGGGTAGCCAAAGCTTGAGGGGAAAAGCTTGGCGCTTAGGTTTATTTTTTTGATAATTTTTGTTACTAATGTTAAACCTAGTTTGAATTAATTTTCAAAGACTTAATAAAGAAAAAAGGATTTTTCGCTAATGACAGTCTTAAGGCTAGCACTGTGTTTATTGGCCTTATCCAGTGTTGCAGTCAGCGCCTTGACCAATACTCAGTCGACGTGGCGAGTGGCTTATTCAACCAAAGCTACTCTGCTTAGCAATCAAGTGATGCAGTTGTTTGTTGAACAGGCAAAGGTTTACCATATTGATTCCTACCTGCCGTTTGCTCGTCGAATACGAAGCTTGCAGCTGGGGGAAGTGGATATTTCTGCAGGCCTAATTAAAACTAGCGAGCGAGAGCGCGATATCTACTTTCTGCAGCCTCCCTATTTAACTTCGGCGCGCTACTATTTTGTATTGCGTAGTCAGGAGTTGTTGCCTCTAGAGCGCTACCGCGATCTGTATGCTTTTACTATTGGGGTAAAAAATGGTGCTAAGCATTTTCGTCGCTTTGACGAGGACCCTCTGATACAAAAGCTGAAACTCAACGATCATAGCGCATGCTTAAATATGTTGAGCCGAAAGCGTGTAGATGTTTGCTTAGTGCGAGATGTGGGAAGGCATCTGGCGCAAAATGCTCCTCGCTGGCGCGGGCAGTTTAAAATAGCGCCTTATCAAACCGCCTATGATAGTGAGGTTTACTTTGGGGTATCTCGTCATTCACCACTATATGCTCAGCGCCAGCAATTAGAGCATTTGTTAAGTGAGTTAGTCGAGTCGGGGAAAATGGCCCAGCAAATCGAAGAGTTTTACCGAGTCCATAACATCCAAGCCCCTTAAGTTTTGCCGTTCGCTTGAGGGCTTAGCGACGCTTAAGCCCTGCATCGTTCTTTGGACTGGGATTGGGTTTCCACACATTACGTAGCCGCTGCAAAATATTATCGGGGATGGAGCTGGAGCATTCCAAGTTGATTTGTTGGCCGCGACGCATGCCGTAAATTTTTCCTTGAATGGCCTGAGCACTGCGCTGGATTAGTTTAATTTCTCTAATAAAATAATCAGGCACTTGGCCTTTTTTTACGCTTACTCTTATGCCATCGACTTGGATGACAAATGCGGCAGTAATTGCTTTTAACATGCTGTTATTGGCCCACTAATGTCCAAGAATACTAAGCTTTTATCTTAAAATAACTTGACCGCTATGGCTAATCTGTCAATTTAAGTCTGAGCGGCTCGACGAGTCGCCAGCGGCTTTTCGCTTGCTACGGCGAACAGAATAAAGCAAAGTGGTTTAGTTGATTAGCAAGTCGAGTAACCGTGATTAAGTTTCTCAGTTTAAACTTATTGAATTATCTGGCTCCTCCCTATGCTGCTTACGAGTTTGATAACATTCTCGATGCTAAGCAATGGCAGCAAAAGCAAGCCTGGTTAGGCCGCCTGATTAAGCAAGCGGATGCCGACGTGATGGCTTTTCAAGAGGTGTTCAGTGCCGCTGCCTTGGCCGAGCAATGTCGGGCTTTGGGCTATCGGTATTTTCTTGCTACCGCTAGCCAATTAGATGCAGGCAGTCATGTGTATCGTAAGCCAGGTTTGGCTTTGGCCAGTCGTTATCCGCTTCGCCAAGTCGCTTTGTATCACCCCGCTAGCGGCGAAAAATTTAGTCGCCAGCCCTTGGTAGCAAAAGTAAAATTGCCACAGCTAGGCTGGATAAAAATCTATGTGCTGCATTTAAAGTCGAAACGACCAATCTTAGATGAGGCGGCAAACCAGCCGCCGGGGGATATCGAGCAGTACTTAGGGCGTTGGCAGGCCGATAAGCTCCGCACCCAGGAAGTCAGCTGTTTGATGGAAGACATTTTACTTTGCCGTAACCACAAGCTAGAAGCGGTGATGGTAATGGGTGACTTCAACGACGATTTGTCTCAGGGCGCACTTCAGCATATTTTTGACCCACCTCTGCCCAGTCTAGAGCCCATTGAACAAGCATGGCGTTTACATGATGCCTACCTGCTAAGTCCCAATAATGAGGCGCGTCCAGCCACTCATTACTGGGGCGGAGAAGGCAGCGTTATCGATTACATCTTGCTGTCTGGAGAGTTCTCTAATGATTACCAGCAGCAAGTGGCCGAGGTGCTGGCTTACCGCTGTTTCGACCGTCATTTAACCCATGCCGATTACGCCACAGACAGTCAGGCTAGCGACCATGCTGCGGTAATGGTGGAAATAAAAGCTTGGTTTGACGATAGTGGCGATGCGCAGTAGTGAAGTTAGGCCACTGTAAATATTGTTGATTTAAGCAATAAATAAAATGCTGTTAAATATTTTTAACTGTCATATTTTTGGTCTTTAATAAAAACCTGAATTGATACGGTACGGTAAATCATAAGGAAAAGTGATGCCCCATTGCGTGATTGAATGTCCAGCAGATTTGGCTAGGATAGTGAATTTTGATGTATTGGTTGAAGCCGTACACGATGCCGCCGAAACCTCGGGCTTGTTTAGTGCCGGTGATGTGAAAGCGCGTTTAGTATTAGCTAATCACTACCGTGTAGGAGGAAAAAGGGCTCCCTATGTGCACATTAATGTGCACTTGCTGAGTGGGCGCAGCGAATTTCAAAAACAAGCGCTAGCCAAAGACATTGCTCGCGCGGTGTGTGCCTTGTTACCGCAAGTAGAGATGATCTCAGTTGAGGTGCGCGACATTGCGCTGCAGGCCTATGCTAATCGGGCTTCTATTGCTGGAGTGAGCGAAGCGATATAGACCTCACAGTCACCGCTTAAGCTGGGGTAAAGTGCTGGTGTTGTGGGCCGCATTTGATTAGGCTGAAGGCTAAGTTGTTTAGCGCCTGACTAGGAGTTGTATGCTAGAGCCTAAGCCTGTCTGCAAAAGAAAAGTATTTCAATTAGAGCTAGACTTGCTAGATGCTGCCGCTCATCGACAAGTAGCTTTACGGCGTTTTACTCAGCAGCTTGAACATGGGCTTCCCAGCCAGCTCGATAGCATTGCCATAGAAGAGCCATTACAGCTATGGCTGAACTGGTTTTGCCATACTCGGCAAGCGCATCAGCAAGCCGAACTCAGCCTCACTATGCGCACTCCCGGTCAAGATTTGGCCTTAGTGCTTGGCTTTCTTTTTAGTCAGGGCATTATTGCTGGTTTGAGTGACCTGCAGCAACTGAGTTATCACCCTGCTAGTCACTCCGAGCAACAGTTTGACTACAACCAAATTGATATAGAACTTAATCCTCAGCTAAATTTTCAGTGGGCAGCGCTGACGCGTCATTTTGCCAGTTATTCAAGCTGTGGTTTATGTGGCGCTAGCTCGGTCAAAGCCTTGGCGCTGCAGCAGCAAGGCCATATCGATAACACTCCAGCATGGTTGGATGCCCAAGTGGTTTATCAGTTACCCACGCTTTTACAGCAGCAACAAAAGGTGTTTCAGCAAACCGGTTCAGTGCATGGCGCGGGCTTATTCGCCAACGGTCAATGGTTGGCCGTGGCGGAAGACATCGGGCGGCACAATGCGGTAGATAAAGTGATTGGCCAAGTATTGCTGGATCAGCAAGTCGCGCCGCGCTCGGTATTAGTGTTAAGCGGGCGAGTCAGTTTTGAGTTGATGCAAAAGGCCGTAAAGGCCAATATTCCGGTGGTGTTGGCTGTAGGGGCGCCGTCGAGCCTGGCTTTGAAAGTGGCGCAGCAGTTTAATATTACCTTATTAGGGTTTGTTAAAGCCCAGCGTTTTAATGTGTATCACGCCCCGTGGCGGATTGTAGAGGGTGGTAAGCAATATGAGTCATAAACCGTATAAGGGCGCCGCCGGTGGGTGGGGAGCCTTAGCCAGTACCGCAAAACATATAATGAAAAGCGAGAATGTCGCTAAAAACATCAGAAACTTATTAAAAACCAATCAAGACCATGGCTTCGACTGCCCCGGTTGCGCTTGGGGCGAAAAGGGCAATAAAGCTACCTTCCGTTTTTGTGAGAACGGAGCCAAAGCGGTGAACTGGGAAGCCTCGGCGAAGCGGGTGGATAGCCAATTTTTTGCTCAACATTCGGTGGCTTGGTTGGCCAAGCAAAGTGATTACTTTTTGGAATATCAAGGGCGTCTCGCCGAGCCTGTGGTGTACCAGCCGGGTAGCGACCACTACCAAGCTATTTCTTGGGATGAAGCTTTTCAACTGATAGCCAAGCACTTACACCAACTAGAGAGCCCCGACCAAGCTGAGTTTTATACCTCGGGGCGGGCCAGTAATGAGGCGGCCTTTCTTTATCAATTATTTGTTCGTCGCTACGGTAGCAATAATTTCCCCGATTGTTCCAACATGTGTCACGAGGCCAGTGGCCACGCCTTAAACGCTAGCATTGGTGTGGGTAAAGGTACGGTGACCATTGAAGACTTTGAATTGGCCGACGCCATCTTTTTGTTTGGTCAAAACCCCGGTACTAATCATCCACGCATGCTGGAAACCCTAGCCCATGCAACCCAGCGGGGCGCTAAAGTGGTGGCGTTTAACAATTTAAAAGAGCGTGGTTTAGAGCGTTTTGCCAATCCGCAAAAGCCCCGCGAGATGCTAAGTGGAGGCGCAAGCCCTACTACCAGTCATTATTATACGCCCAAGCTAGGCGGTGACATGGCAGCGGTGAGAGGGGTGGTGAAGATCTTGCTGGATCGCCATCATCAGGCTTTACTGCATGGCGAGTCGGTATTTGACCAAGCCTTTATCGAGCAACATACCGAAGGCTTAGCTAGTTATTTAATTGAAGTTGAGCAAACTCATTGGGATTTTATCGAACAGCAGTCGGGACTAACTAAAGCACAGTTAGAATCGGTCGCTGACATTTATCAACAGTCCGAGCGAGTGATTATTGCTTGGGCAATGGGCATTACCCAACATAAGCATTCGGTAGCAACGATTAACGAGATCACTAACTTGCAGTTGTTATTTGGTCAAGTTGGTAAAGACGGCGCAGGGCTTTGTCCGGTGCGCGGTCATTCCAATGTTCAGGGGGATCGCACCATGGGCATTAACGAAAAGCCCAGTGCCGAGCTATTAGCCAGTATTGAACAAGTGTTTGGCTTTACCCCACCAAGAAAACCCGGGCATAACGTAGTCCAAGCCCTAGAAGCGATGCTAAAAGGCAGTAGTAAGGTGTTTATTGGTTTGGGCGGAAACATACTGGCTGCTGCGCCCGATACTCAGTTGGTAGAACAGGCCTTGGCTAATTGTGAGCTTACCGTTAGCATTGCCACCAAGCTTAACCGCACTCACGTTAATCCGGGGAAATACTCGTTGATTCTGCCTTGTTTAGGGCGTACCGATGTAGATATGCAGGCCAGCGGCCCGCAAAAGGTCACGGTGGAAGATTCCTTCTCGATGGTGCATGCATCACAGGGTTTGGTGGATGAAAGCCGCCATAACATGCGGTCCGAACCGGCCATTATTGCCGGCATGGCCAATGCGGTATTGGGTGCCTCGCCAGTTGAGTGGTTGGCTTATATCGACAACTATGATCGTATTCGTGATGATATTGAGCGAACTATTCCGGGTTTCGAGCACTTTAATCAACGGCTACAGCACCCCGGCGGTTTTTATTTATGCAACAGCGCTCGTAAACGTTTGTGGAATACCGCCAGCGCTAAGGCGCAGTTTATTAGCCATGCCTTACCCGAAGATGTGGTGCCTGCTTCAATAAGAGAGCTCAGCGATAATCGTATTTTTATTTTGCAAACGCTACGCTCTCACGATCAATACAATACTACGATTTACGGTTTTGAAGATCGTTACCGAGGCATATATAACGAGCGCAAAGTGCTGTTATTGAATGCCCAAGATATTGCTGACTTAGGCATGAAAGACGGTGATTGGGTCGATATTGAATCGCTTTGGCCTGACCAGCAGCAGCGTAAGGTGCAGGCGTTTAGGCTGATCGCCTACGATATTCCACGGGGCAATGCGGCAGCCTACTTCCCCGAGGCGAATCCGCTGGTACCTTTGGCCAGTAAGGGCGATTTTAGTGATACCCCTACCTCCAAATCGGTGGCGGTGGTTCTCACGCCTTGTAGCGCCCCGCCAATAGAACTGCGCTGAGGACGAGATTAGCCTAACAGCCCCTGATTAATCTGGGAGCTTCGTTGGAACTGAGCAGCTGTTGTACCGCCTGCTCAGTTAAGGGCTTGGCAAAGTAGTAACCCTGCAGATAGTCTACGTTTAACTGGCGTAGGCTAGCTAATTGTTGTTCGGTTTCAATACCCTCGGCCACCACCGAGTAGCCTAAAGCTTTGGCCATTTGCATCACGGCGGTGATAATGGCATGGCCGCTACCGTCGATGTTATTGACGAAGGAGCGGTCAATTTTCACCGTATCTACGGCTAAATCTTGCATGCTGGATAAGGACGAATAACCAGTGCCAAAATCATCGATGGAGACTTTTACCCCTAGGTCTTGTAAGGCTTTTATCTGTTCACTTAAGAAGCTAATGTCACTGGTGAAAACCGACTCGGTCATTTCAATATGCAGCCGTTCGGCGCTAAGTTGGTAACGCTCTAGCAGCTTAACCACCAAGGCTACAAAGTCGTCATCTTGAAGTTGCACTACCGAAACATTGACACATACTGCGATCTGTTTGGGCCATAGGCTGGCAGTTTTACAGGCTTGTTCTAGTACCCAAGCGCCAATATGGCGTATTTGCCCATATTGTTCGGCAATTGCGATAAACTCGTCGGGTGGAATATTTTCATGGTTAAGCGTCCAGCGGAGTAGCGCTTCAAAATACACCACATGGCAGTCACTGGCCCGTACAATCGGTTGATAAAGCAAATGCAGTTGGTTTAGCTCTATGGCTTCACTTAAGCCATCTTTAAGGGTGAGTTCCCGATGAATGCGCTTTTCTAAAGTTTTAGAAAATACTCCAACATAAGAGGGGGCACGTTTCTTTTGGGCATACATCGCGGCATCGGCTAGACGGATTAAGCTATGTTCGTCGAGAGAATGTTGTGGATAGAGGGCAATACCTACCGTTGCGCCTACGGTAAAGCGATTATTTTCAAAGGTATGGGCCTCTGAAAGAACATCGATGATCTCTTCGCCCAGCATTCTAGCCGCGAATTCATCGCAGTTTTCCATAGCCATAACAAATTCGTCGCCGCCCCAGCGGCAGAGCAGCTCTGGGGTAAAGCTCATCTGTTTTAAGCGTTGGGCGGTTTTGGTTAGCACTTGATCGCCAATGTCGTGACCAATCGCATCATTAATTTTTTTAAATCCATCGAGGTCGACAAACAAAACCGCTAACGGAAGTTGTCGCTGCTGGGCCTTTTTTAGGGTTAACTTTAAGTGTTTAAGAAAGGCGGTGCGGTTGAATAAGCCGGTGAGAGGGTCGAGGTTCGATAGTTGATAAATGGTTTGGGTGCGCTGTTCAACTTGCTCTTCCATCTCATGAACCAGCACCGCATTTTGGTTTTTTAGCAACATCGCTTGGGCGGTAAATAGCGCCGTTTTTTTGGAAATGGCAACCATCACCACACCAAACAATAGGCCCAAAATCCCCAACATGCGTTGTTCCTGTATCCCCGAAGCGATCAGAGCAAGCGAGGCGGGAACTAATAACACAAAAGAAAAAAAGATAGCTGTGGGTTTATGTCCAGCTAACACGGTGGCAGAGCCACCGGCCATGGCCGATACGATAATCAGATGAGCACTTAAATTAATGTCGCTGGTATTGCTGTTGACGATGACCGTGACCACGTAAACCGACCACATAATGGCGGTAAGATTGGCGCCAAATACGAAACGATATACGGCTTTTTTGCCATCGAAGTGAGGATCTTTATTGGGGCGGGTCCAAATTTTCCAGTCGATCAGCCTTACGCACAGTAGGCTCATCATCAGCACCCACCAAATGTATTTAAATTGTTCTGCTGCTGGAACGCTGAAGCTGAATACCAGAAAGGTAGAAGTTATTATGGATATGAGTATTCCCGGTAAGGCATTGTCGTACAGCAGCCTTGCCGCATCTCTTTGAATACTTACATTTAGCTCGTTGTTACTAATAACCGCTTTCCTTTGCTATCACAATCGGCAGGGCTTTATCGTCGAACTTTATTTTTATTATCGATGCCGTCTGTCTGTGTTTTTCGCTTTCGAATTATTGGTTGGCGGCGCGGGTTTTATCAAGCAGTTTCTACCGTATTCGTGAGAGCGGGCAGTTTCTTTATAGGCAACATTAAGCTTGCCGCTTCAGCCCATTGTTAGCACTTTAATGGCTGATTAACCGCGAGTTATCACGCTTTGGGGCGAGTAGGCTTTACTCACGCTTTACTTAGAGATTATATAAAGCGGTGAATGGAAAAATATAAGTGCATAGATTCTATGAATATACGAAAGGTCGACCTCAACCTGTTGGTTTACTTAAATGTATTGTTGGAAGAGCGTAATGTGTCTCGCGCTGCGGCGAAGCTGTCGTTAACTCAACCCACCATGAGTAATGCGCTAAAACGTTTACGCGAATTATTTGATGACCCTTTGTTGGTGCGCACCGCCGAAGGCATGACCCCCACCGAGAAGGCCAACAAGCTTAAGCCAGAAATTGTTAGCTTGTTGAGTATGGCAGAAAAAATCACTCAACCCGATAAGAATTTTTCTCCTGCCAAAAGCCAGCTTAGTTTTCGCATTATGTGCAACGACTATATTGAAGCTTGTTTGCTGGCGCCGTTTATCCAACAAGTTTTGCCTAGTGCCCCCAATATTACGTTTGACCTGTATGGGCCGGGGGATATTCGCCTTAGCGACATGGAAAAAGGCCATATTGATTTAGCGATTAACCGTTTTAATAGCCTGCCTAAGAATTTTCATCAATTAAGTTTATGGCGAGACAATTTCTGTTGTCTGGTACATCACGATCACCCTTATGCCACTAGCCAGAGCTTAGACGCTTACTTGGCGGCCGAACATGTATCGGTGAGTCGAGCCGGTTGGGGGCCGGAGAGTTCGTTGGCTAACCGAGCCCACGAGCATAAACTGTCATGGGTCGACGAGGCGCTGGCGCAGCTAGAGCAAACGCGCAATATACGTGTTTATAGTCGACACTTTTGTTTGGCGGGTTTGTTGGTGACTCAACCGCAATTGATTGCCACTTTACCTAGGCGCCATGCCATGTTGTATCGGAACAATCCCGACTTACGGATTGTGCGGGTACCGTTTCAGGTAGTGCCCATAGAAAGCAAAATGATCTGGAGCCCCTTATTGCAGCATTCTAAGGCTCATCAGTGGTTGCGTCGTTCTTTAAGTGAATTTGCTGCCAGCGTGCCGGACCGTTAAAACATGTAATAGCTTAGTTTTTAAAGACCATTATTCATAAAATCTATAGTTTGTATTGAAAAGTATAATTTCATTTTATTTTACCAAGGCGCTAAGTTAACAGTGAGGCTTGCGTAACAAAGCGCTGTTATAACGATAATGATACTAGGTGAAATAAGGAAGTTGGCTATGAATACAAAAATAGAGAGCGAACAGGGTTACCAACATAGAGACCGATTATATGTTGACGCAAAGATGCTGAAGTTTATCGAGCAACAACTTATTGTGGCTAGCCAGCTAAGTGCAAGGGTGTTTTTTGATACTTTGGCTACCTTGCTGGATGAATTTGGCGGCACTTATCGTCGCCTAAATCAGCAAAGCCAAGAAATTAGCAGCCAGCAACATCTGCAACAAGCGGAGTTGAGCTTACGCCAACCAATGCGCATTAATATTAGCGCGGGCAATAGTAAGGCGGTACTTGATGAACATGCTTGTGCCACGCCTAGTTGTATCTTGGATGCGCTAATCACCACTTTACTGGCCGAACAGCAGCAAATGATTTTATCTTTGAGTACTCGTACCGTTGAAGAGGCGAAGTTATTTGAGGCGGTGTTTAAACGGGCGCACCACTTGCTTGGCTATAACAGCCGCCATGTTGAAGTGAACCCACCAGTAGACAACGTGAGTTGCATTGCCCAAGCGCGTAAGCGTGCCGAGTATGTTGTTACGGAAGGGCTGTTGAATCATGCTTAGCGCATCAGCAAAGCTAGCCAAGTACCCACTTGGCTAGCTTTGTTAGCATTAACTAAAGTGTTTAATAATCTCATCACCAAAAGCTGAACAGCTTATTTCGCTGGCTCCGTCTATCATTCGCGCAAAGTCATAAGTTACCTTGCGAGCGCTAATCGCACCATCTAAGCCTTGGCTAATTAACTCTGCGGCTTCCTGCCAGCCTATGTGTTTTAACATCATCTGGGCGCAGAGAATAATAGAGCAGGGGTTGACCTTATCTTGACCGGCTAGTCGCGGCACGGTGCCGTGGGTGGGTTCAAAAAATGCCACCTCACTGCTCATGTTTGCACCTGGCGCAATGCCAATGCCGCCAACATGGGCTGCCAGTGCGTCGGCTAATAAATCACCATTTTGATTCATGGTGGCTATTACATCGTAAAGTTCAGGATGCAGGGTGACCTGCTGAAACATGCTGTCGGCGATAATGTCTTTAATGATTAGGGGCGCTTGGTGCTGACGAGGGATTTCTAGCCAGTAACCATTGTTATGCACTTGGGCACCAAACTCCTGCTCGGCGAGTTCATAACCCCAATTTTTAAAGGCCCCTTCGGTGAATTTCATGATGTTGCCCTTATGCACCAGAGTTACCGAGTCTCGCTGGTGATCTAGGGCATATTGAATGGCGTGACGAATCAGCCGCTTTGAGCCTTGCTCCGAGATATGCTTAATGCCAATACCGCAATTTTCACTAAAGCGTAATTTATTCACCCCCATTTCTTGCTGCAGGAAGTCGATCACTCGTTCAGCTCCGGGGCTGCCAGCTTTCCATTCTACTCCGCTGTAGATGTCTTCTGAGTTCTCACGAAATACGATCATGTCAGTTAATTCAGGGTGTTTTAGCGGCGAAGGCACGCCTTTAAACCAGCGAATGGGGCGAATATTAACGAATAAGTCCATCTCTTGACGTAGCGAGATATTAAGCGAACGAAAGCCGCCACCAATAGGTGTGGTTAAAGGCCCTTTTATGGCGACGTGATGTTCGCGGATCGCCGCTAGAGTCTCCTGGGGAAACCAATCTCCATCGTACATATTGGCGGCCTTTTCTCCATTAAACACCTCCATCCACATAATTTGGCGTTGCTTGCCATAGGCTTGCTTTACCGCGGCATCCACCACTTTCAGCATGACCGGCGTAATATCTACGCCTACGCCGTCACCTTCAATGTAAGTAATGATGGGTTTGTCGGGAACAACCAACTCCTGCTTGGCGTTTAAGACGATTTTTTCTCCGCCCGTGGGCTCGCTTATATGTTGGTAGGGCATGCTATAGCCTGCTGTTGGTCGCGTTTAGTTAGACTCTACTAGGCTAAATTTCCTCTCGCAACGTTGAGTCTAATAAGAAGTGAGCTACCCGCTGTTTTGCTTTGGCTTAAGGAGTTTTACCGCTTAATAGCTTGGTTTGTTTGTGCCTTAAATTCCTATGTTTATAGGTTTTTATTCTGTTTTTGTGTTGTATTTTTTCTGCTTTTTAACTTGAGTTTATATATTTACATTCCTCTTTTGTGTTGTTGCTATCTTCCAATTGTTTGTTTGTTTTTTGTGATTTTATAGGTTTT
>NZ_JBNKPP010000106.1:0-7463 GCF_050295395.1 Agarivorans sp. | reverse complement strand
CCCCACAGCGACAAATTTAAATTACTATGAAACTGCTTGGCTAAACGACTGCCCGGCTCAGCAAAAGCGGCTAAGTTCACTTGCTCGGCTTGCAGATAAATCTGCGCAGTTAAATCGACTATATTGCTGGCATCCCCCTGCAAATCAACTCGAAGCTTGAGACGACCTTGATTAAAGTCGCCACCGATGCGCAGTTCACCCTCGCCTTGATATAATTGTTCAGTATTGAGCCAATCTAAGTTGGCAACATCAACAACAAAACGCCGACCAGCGTAGATAATTTCGATATCACTGTTGATGATACTAAACTGAGTAAATTGCTTGAGAAACACATCGGCAATAGCTTGATAGGGATGTTGCACAGGCTCTGATTGGCGCTGTTGCAGTGCGTCCAGATTGACTTTAAAGTGTAAGTTATCTAGCAGCAGATCTTTAAATACCACCTGCCCTTGTTCAATGCTTTGCCAGAGATCTAGCTCCAGCATTAGCGCACCGACATGGAAACCAATATTACGCTGCTGACCTATGCTAACTTCACTGTCTTCCAATACCAGCATCGGTCGAAAATTGTGCATGCGCGCATTTAAGCTGCCAATAGTTAACTCTGCTTCTTGGTCTTCCACCAACCACGCCGCTATTTGGTCTTTATAGTGACTGGCAAATGATAAAATGCCGCGGGTTATACTTAAACCCACGGCAATAACCACCAATACTATCGCAAGACCGTACCAGCATTTAGTAGCTCCACGGTGTAAAGGCTTGGCCATAAAACTACATTAACACCACGTCAAATTGCTCTTGGCTATACATTGGCTCGGTCTGTACTTTCACTTGTTTGCCAATGAACACTTCTAACTCTGCCAAACTATGTGATTCTTCCCCCATCAACATATCCGCCACCTTAGTAGAAGCGTAAACAATAAAGTTATCGGCGTCATAGGCTCGGTTAACCCGAATAATCTCACGCAACACCTCATAACAAACGGTTTCCACCGTTTTAACCGTGCCACGGCCTCGACAAGTTGGACATTCGCCACACAAAATATGCTCGATACTTTCGCGGGTGCGCTTGCGGGTCATTTCCACTAAGCCCAGTTGAGAAAAGCCGCTAATATTGGTTTTAGCACGGTCTTTTTGTAGTGCTTGCTCTAAGCTTTGCAGCACTCGACGTTGATGCTCGGGGTCGGCCATATCGATAAAATCAATGATCACGATGCCGCCTAAATTACGCAAGCGTAGCTGCCTAGCAATGGATTGAGTGGCCTCAATATTGGTATTGAAGATGGTTTCTTCTAGATTACGATGACCAACAAAGGCGCCGGTATTAATATCCACCGTGGTCATCGCTTCGGTTTGATCGATGATCAAATAACCACCCGACTTTAAGTCCACTCGGCGTTTCAAGGCGCGCTGAATCTCATTCTCAACATCAAACAAATCGAAAATTGGTTGCTCACCCGAGTAATATTCGAGGATTTCAGTAAACTCGGGAACGAACTCAGCACTGAAAGCCACCAGCTGTTCGTAAGTTTCACGAGAATCAACGCGGATCCGATCCAGATGGGTCCCCACAAAATCACGAATAATCCGTAAGGCTAAGTTTAATTCGGTGTAAAGCACCGTCTTGGTTGCTGCCGTTTCTTTACGTTGCAATACTTTGCGCCATACCCGTTTTAAGAAGGCAGCATCTTGCTCCAGCTCATCAGCGCCCACGCCTTCGGCAGCGGTACGAATAATAAACCCGCCCATGTCATCCACAAATTCACTACAAATTTCTTTTAAACGCTCACGCTCTTGTTCGCTATCGATACGCTGCGAAACCCCAACGTGGCTGCTGCCTGGCATAAATACTAAGTAACGCGAAGGTAGGGTGATATCGGTGGTTAAACGAGCGCCTTTGGTACCCAGAGGGTCTTTCACCACCTGCACCATGATATCTTGCCCCTGGCGCACCATTTCTGCGATATTACCAGCCTGAAACTTTTCTTGTTCAGTCACATCGACACACTCGGTGTGCGGTACGATGTCGGAGGCATGTAAAAATGCGGCCTTTTCTAAACCTATATCAACAAACGCGGCCTGCATTCCCGGTAGTACTCGACTAACCCGGCCTTTATACATATTGCCCACTAAACCACGCCGTGCATCTCGCTCTACGTGGGTTTCCTGCAGAATACCGCTATCTACTAAAGCAACACGGGTTTCAGTGGGTGTAACATTAATCAATAGTTCAGCAGACATAGTCACCTAGCGTGTTATATGTGAATGAAGTAAACGATCGGTTTCAACCAAAGGCAGACCCACAACCGAGCTATAGCTACCGTCAATTCGTTCGACAAATTTACCGCCAAGTCCTTGAATAGCGTAACTACCCGCCTTATCACAAGGCTCGCCACTGTCCCAGTACGCAGCTATCTGCGTTTCGCTAACAGGGCTAAAAAACACCTCTGTGCAAACTAATTGGGTATGTGCCTGATTATTATAATACAGGCTTATCGCGGTCATTACTTGATGCTGTTTGGCACTTAGCAGCTTCAGCATCCGTAAACTGTCGAGGTAATCAGAAGGTTTGCCCAAAATTTGTTGTTCAACCACCACGATGGTATCGGCGCCCAACACCGCGACAGCGGGATCTTGCTGTTGCTGATATACCGCAAGCGCTTTTTGTTCGGCCAAACGACACACCAGCTCTTGGGGCGCTTCATTAAGCAATGGAGTTTCATCAATGTCGGCGGCTTGGGTGACAAAACTCCAGCCCAGTTGCTGCAACAGCTCGATTCTTCGAGGAGATGCGGAGGCCAGAATAAGTTTAGTGCTAGGCATCAGTTAATCTTCCATTGACGGCGCAGCTTGCGCAACAGCAGGAAGATCCATGGCCAGGTTAAGGTAGTGGTAATTAAAGGATAAAAATAACCCGCTGGCAGCTGAATATCTTGCACCAAGTACTCTGCCCAAAACACCACCACCTTAGCCAATCCGGTCAAACCGCCCACCACTAACGCCTGCTGCCATACCGAAAAGTTACGCAAGCGAGTAAAGTTGGTTGCCGCGATATAAGACACAATCGACAAGGCTAGGGCGCGAACCCCAAGGGTTGAACCGAGTAAAATATCGAGAATCAGACCTACCACAAAGGCCACCCCCACATTACTGCGGTGGGGTAAAGCAATGGTCCAATAAAATACACACACCAATACCCAATCTGGCCTCATCAAGTCAGCCAAGGGCGGCAAAGGAATGATGGCCAATATTAAGGCAACAAATAAACTACCAATAATGGCCCCACGACCATTAATTTTTTCTAACATAACAGCCTTTATCTCTAGCCATCTGAGGGCCAAATTAACAACAGGTAGCGTAAGCGGTCCAACTCAACAACTGGCGTCGCCACCACATCAGCATAAGGTTTCCCTTCTTGATAATCAAAACGACTCACCACCGCCACCGGATAACCTTCAGGAAACACCCCACCCAACCCCGAGGTGATAAGCACATCGCCTTCACCGATGTCGGTGCTTCGGGGGATGTGCGGTACTTGTAAACGGTTAAGTTCTCCGGTGCCAGTAGCTACTGCACGAATATCATTGCGAGCAATACGCACTGGAATTCCATGGCTGGCATCGGTGATCAGTAATACTCGGCTACTGGTGGTGCCCACATGCAGTACCTGACCAATGACTCCAATATCATTAATGACTGGCTGTCCTTCATAAACGCCATCTAACTGGCCTTTATCAATCACTACCTGGTGGGAAAACGGATCGGAGTCTACCGCCATAATTTCCGCCACTAACTTACGGCTATCATGGCGAACCGGCGAGCCCAACAAAGCACGTAAGCGGGTGTTTTCCTTGGCTAAGCTTTCCATCAATAATTGATCGGCGCGGTTAAGCAAGAGCTGTTGCTTAAGTACTTCATTTTCACGCTTAAGTTGCTGGCGCGTTGCCAAAGAACCAGACATGGCATCCAGCAGGGTACCGGGCATATTGGCAATATATTGCAGAGGGCTTACCGCCGAGTACAAATACACCCTAACCTGATTAAAAGCGATTAGTTTGGTATCGATGAAAATCAAAGAGATAGACAACAAAATGGCGAGTACGAGGCGTAGCTCTAAAGATGGACCAGGGCCGAAGATTGGTTTCATCGGACATTACCTAAATGAGTTGTCAGCGTGTTACTAGTAGAGCGAAGGGCAACACTGCGCCCTTCGCTGTTAAGACTTATTCGTATTGGAAAAGATCGCCGCCATGCATATCGATCATCTCAATGGCTTTACCGCCACCTCGAGCCACACAAGTCAGCGGATCATCGGCCACTACCACTGGAATGCCAGTTTCTTCCATTAGCAAGCGATCAAGATCTCTCACCAAGGCACCACCACCAGTTAACACCATGCCTCGCTCTGAAATATCAGAGGCCAGTTCAGGAGGGCTTTGCTCTAAGGCCACCATTACTGCACTAACAATGCCAGATAAGGGCTCTTGCAAGGCTTCAAGGATTTCATTGCTGTTTAGAGTAAAGCTTCTTGGCACACCTTCGGCTAAGTTGCGGCCACGAACTTCAATTTCACGCACTTCATCACCCGGATAGGCAGAACCGATCACGTGTTTAATCCGCTCAGCAGTAGCTTCACCAATTAAGCTACCGTAGTTACGACGCACATAATTAATAATGGCATCGTCAAACTTATCACCACCAATGCGCACCGAAGATGAATAAACCACACCATTTAACGAGATAATGGCCACCTCGGTGGTACCACCACCAATATCAACCACCATTAAACCAGTGGCTTCAGATACTGGCAAACCCGCACCGATAGCAGCTGCCATGGGTTCATCAATCAAATAGACTTCACGTGCGCCCGCCCCCATTGCTGATTCACGAATAGCGCGTCGCTCTACTTGAGTAGAACCACAGGGCACACACACCAATACACGAGGGCTAGGTCGCAAGAAATTGTTGTCATGCACTTGCTTAATAAAGTGCTGAAGCATTTTCTCGGTCACGTAAAAATCAGCAATCACCCCATCTTTCATAGGGCGAATGGCGAGTATATTACCAGGCGTTCTGCCCAGCATTTGCTTCGCTGCATGGCCTACGGCAGCCACACTCTTAGGACTACCAGCCCGCTCTTGGCGAATCGCAACTACTGAAGGCTCGTTCAGTACGATCCCCTGATCTTTAACATAAATAAGTGTATTAGCCGTTCCTAAGTCAATAGATAGATCATTAGAAAACAAGCCTCGAAGCTTTTTAAACATGGCTGGGTAAATCCTGAGAAATAGTATCGATGATAAGCGATTAAAACTTGGCTAACTTTACCAACGCCAGCCCAGATGAGCAAGCATACTCTCTAGAGAAGCGAAGGATAGTGAGGGCTATCACTAGCATGAGGCTAAAAGCGCAACCCAAACTGACTTATTTTTGAGCTAAACATCACTTATTAGCGGCGCTGCCGATAAATAATCTTATCACTTTGGCGAAATACCCCAAAGGTGACCTCACCGGCGCCAGCTTGGTCATCGCCATTATCAAAGCTACCGTTACCGTTCCAATCATCCCGTAACCAGCTTAATTGAGTGCTTAAATCAAACCAATAATTCACACGCCCCCTGTTGCCCTCGCCCGGCGAAGAAAAATCCAGCCACACCACGCCTTGCGTTGCAATGCCAGGTGAACGCAAACTCACTTGCGACACACCACCACCCACCGGCGCTTCAGTAGCACTATTTTTCGGTGAAAAATCTATAGTAGGCAGATTAAGATTGCTGCAACTGTCCGCTAAACGCAGCATAGACTGGGTTTGATAACGACTACCATCATAAAACTGCAACAGGCCCTGAACCGCGATGGGCTGTAATTCTGAGCCATAACCATTGCTTAAGCTTAAACGCCCATGGCGTAATTCCGGCACCGTGCCTAATTCACAATAGGCGCCGTCAATAGGATCACTACCACAGTTGAAGCCGCCGCTCCCGCTGTCTGAGCTAATTACAGCGTCATCATATTGACTAAAAAACAGCGCCAACTTGCCATCATCCACTGGCGCCTGTGCTTCTAGCGGCTTAACCAAACCGAAGGCTAAATCTACTTGCTGATATACGCCATTCAACCACTGCCCGCTGGCGACGTCCATTTGTAAACCTTGATCAAAACCCGCCACCGGAGAACTACTGCTAAAACGCCAATGAGAAAGGTCGTTGTTTACTGTGAATTTATCGTGAGAATAATTAGTTGTAAGCTGATTACTTAGGCTCTGAGCCTGCAAGGTCCAAGCGACTTGCTGTTCAAACTGACCGACATAACTAAAATCGGCCGCGACGCAGGTCGGTGTAATGCTGGCCGAAGTCAGCTCAAAATGGTGGGGATAAAACATCCCCACCTGCTGATTAGCCGCAGCCACCGCATAATCGGCCAAGTTATAAGACAAATAGCGAGTCACCATCCCCTGATAGAAAATGCTGCCCACCTGATGCCAAGCGTTGTCTTTTACCGCTATCACGCCATCTGCTTGGGCAACATCGGGATCAAGCACGCCGGCAAAAAAGCCGCCTAACTCACCATCACTGGGGCTGGCCAAACTAGCGCCAATATCCAGCTGTTCAGCTTGAGTCTTAAAGTTAAGGGCATTACAGCTGGTGCCAACTTGATTACAGTTGGCAATCTTAGCCACCAGCTCGGCACTAAACGGCGTACCGGCTCGAGCAAAAGGCGTATTTTCTGGGTCACTTGGGATGGAGTGTCCATCCTCATTAAGAATATTTTGCCAGGCAAAACGGTCAGGAATGAAGTCGCCGGTTTCGCTTCCTCTTAGGGTAATCGTTTGACCATCCTGCTGGGAGCCCGTTTCATCCCAGAAGTTAATGTTTAAACGCCCCACATCGGGATAACGCATATCAATTAGAGCTTCACCGGCAGTAAATTGGCTGTTTAGTGTTGTGCGGCTATCATAGGAGCCAGCTACATCGACAAAGTTGCCATCACTATCTTTAGCCTGTAATTGGCGTGAACCAGTAGTCGGCTCTAGATAATCGGTCCATAAGCTGAGCGCTTTGAGACCCTGATAATTTTCAATTTTAGCGCAACCTGGCCCACCATTTGGGTCTTTCCCCACAGCGGTGAGCAGCAATTGAAACTCACTATTGGCCTTATGCGGATTAGCTCTTGCTTCACCAGTACTGGTTCCTAAGAGCTGAGACTGAAAACCGTAAGCGGCAAAGTTCACCGCAGTAGTGGCTGAAATGGCGCCATCACTCACCCTTAAACTCACATCTCCAGTAAGTGGATGTAATAAACCCAGTCTCACCTCGCCCTGATCGGCGGCGGCGAACTGATAACTTGCCTGCCCGTTATCCACTCCCGCCTGCAAGTTGCCTTGGCCGTCACCTATGGACCAGCTGCCGCGGTTAGTCGAGGTGCGAAGAGAGACTGTTCCCTGAAAGCTTTGATTTAGCTGG
>NZ_JBNKPP010000105.1:0-10075 GCF_050295395.1 Agarivorans sp. | reverse complement strand
TTTTGATAACCATTATGGTGCAATTGCGTCAAGTTGGTGATATTAAGCGTTAATTCGCTACGCTGGAATAGTATTGCCTGACACCTTAAAGTAGGGAGGAATGGTCTTTAAAGCATCAGTTAGATGAAGTTGAGCGTTAATGAGTTACGCTGGAATGGTATTGCCTCGCTACCTTAAAGCTGGGGTGAATGGTCTATCGCGTCAATTATAACAAGGAGATATGGCGAGCAATAAAAAGCTTGCCTAGAGAAGGCAAGCTTTTAGTGTGTTGCAGAATTAACAGTTATCGGCTTCTACCGCTTCATATAAGCGTTCTAAGAAATCGGGCACTGCGCTTTGTACTCGGTTCCAACTTGGAATAAACGGTGTTGCCGAAGGGTATTCTAAGAAGGTTTCTCCGGCAGAGGTAATCGCTTTGGCAAACAGTTCTACCGCATCTTCTTCGGCGTGGCGATCAAGGCTTAAGCCGTTAATCAGCGCATCACTGTGGTAGTTATCGATGAAATCCAGTGCCATTCTAAAATAGGTGGCTTTTAATGAGCGTAGTTTGCCGGGGCTAAAGGTATGGCCTTGAGTCGCCAGTTTGCGGATCACGGCCTTACTGATGTCGGTGGCCATTTTGGCTAAACCTGCATCCAGGTTATCCGGGCTGAGGTCTTGGTGTTTATGGTCATAGACATCGGCAATGTCGACCTGACAGATGCGGTTGGTGGAATGATTACGGTAAATTTCTGATAGTACGCCAATTTCTAAACCCCAGTCAGAGGGAATACGTAGATCATTAATTACATCTAGCTGCATGGAAAATTCGCCAGCTAGCGAGTAGCGGAAGCTGTCTAAATACTCGAGGTAGTCATCGTAGCCTTCAATTTTTTTCAGGGCTTTTAGTAGCGGCGTAACCAATAGCCGAGCCACTCGGCCGTTCAGCTTTCCATCAGCATGGCGGGCGTAAAAACCTTTACAAAACTCATAGTTAAATAACGGGTTAGCTACCGGATACATTAATCTAGCTAACATGCTGCGGTCATAGGTAATAATGTCGCAATCATGCAGGCCGACCGCCTTACTCTTACCCGACGCTAACGCGTAGCCAAAGCAATACCAAACATTTCTGCCTTTACCAGGCTCTTTTGGGGCTAAGTTGTGTTCGGCTAGCTGGGCATCTAAAGCACGTAGGCGCGGGCCGTCGTTCCATAGAATGCGGACATGTTGGGGGAGTTCGGCAAAGTAATCTTTAGCAAAGGCAAACTGCTCTTCAGTGGCGCAGTCTAAACCAACGATAATCTCACTAAGGTAGGGGACTTTTGCTAACTCGGCAACAATGGTAGCTAGTGCTGGCCGTTCGAGTTCTGAAAATAAAGACGGCAGTACTAAGCTCATTGGCCGGACTTTAGAGAACGCTATTAGCTCCTGTTCTAACTCTTCGAGCGGTCGATCGGTTAAGTTATGTAAGGTAGTCACAATACCGTTTTGATAAAAATCAGCCATGGTTATGCTCCGTTTAGTAAGGAATGTAAAATTTGTTGCATGGATTGATGCCAGCCATACGGTCCTGGGTGAGAGGCTAGGCTTGAATTGGGGTGGTCGATCATCAGTGCTGGATCGTGTTTGCGGGGAATGACAACTGGAATATCGGCGCTTTCAAGCATGCTTCTATCGTTTTCACTATCACCTAATGCGATGGTGGTAAATTCATGCTGATATTGATGTTGATAAAGCTGTTTTAGCCATTGCATGGCATCGGCTTTGTCGAACTTAGCTTTGACATGATAAAAACGCCCGCCTTTGACTACGGCGAGGTTATGCGCTTCTAACTTGCTGATAAATATTTTTAGCTGGTCTTCACTGTCATTCCATAACAAGGGCTCTGAGGCCATGCGTTGTTTAGCAAGCTGGGCATCATATTTGGGTAAGCCTGTGTTTAATTGCACTTCGCTCACATTCATGTCATTAAAACCTTGAAAGCGGAAGTGATATTGTTGGCGCAGTACACTTAGGTACTGGCAAATATCGGGATAACTTGGGCCAAAGGTTTTAAATTTCCAGTGCTGTTTACCCACATTAAGTGGGCTTAACTCATCGGCTTGCAGCTCGCCTTCAGCCGGAATACATAAGGCGGAGCCATTTTCTATGGCAAAGGGTTGTTGCAAACCCATTTTTTTCTGCAGCTGCAAAACCTCCATAAAGGTTTTACTGGTATTAAAAATGATTGGAACATTAAGCTGCTTGAGTTGGTTCAGGCTAGGCAAGGCTGCTTCATAGCTATAGCTATCATGGTCTAATAAGGTGCCGTCTAAGTCTGTAAATACCAAAAGCTTGCTGGCGCCTTGGTAACCTCTGGTAGTTGATAGTTGCTGAGCGAAATACTGCATGCTGCCCCTAAAATAACGAAATATGTTTGGCTAAGACAAAGCACGAGCAGTGCCATAACCAAGCCTTAGCTTATTAAAAAAACATTAAAACTTATTGTTATCATGGGCTTAGACCTTATAAAAAACTCAGTAGTTAGCTAAGTGGGGAAAAAGGTATTGAACAATTATGGTGCAAGCTGAAGACTTCTGCCTTACTTTGCACCGGTTTGGTTCGCGTTGTATTTGTCTAATCCTTTGATTTACACTGTGCTTGTCATAAATCTGTCATTAATACGTCGCATAATTGCCATAGTTTCTTAGATTGAGATGAAAGTAATGCCTAGGAAGATACTTGTTGTAGAAGATGAAGCACCGATCCGCGAGATGTTATGCTTTGTTCTAGAACAGCATGGATACGAGCCAATTGAAGCGGCTGATTACGAGCAAGCAATTGCTAAGCTCACCGAACCTTACCCCGATTTAGCCTTATTAGACTGGATGTTGCCGGGTGGCAGTGGAATTTCGATTATTAAGCACATGCGCCGTCATGAGCTGACGCGACAAATTCCGGTGATTATGTTGACAGCCAAAGGTGAAGAAGAAGACAAGGTACAAGGTTTGGAAGCGGGAGCGGATGATTATTTAACCAAGCCGTTTTCACCAAAAGAATTAATGGCGAGAGTTAAGGCGGTGATTCGTCGTATTTCTCCCACCTCCTTGGAAGAAACCATCGAAGTTCAGGGTTTGCGCCTTGACCCGGTGTCACATAGGGTTAGCGTTGAAAATGAACCCTTAGATATGGGCCCCACCGAATTTAAACTGCTGCATTTTTTCATGACTCATCCTGAGCGCGTTTATAGTCGTGAACAGTTGCTTAATAATGTTTGGGGAACTAATGTGTACGTCGAAGACCGCACTGTAGATGTTCATATACGGCGTTTGCGTAAGGCCATCGGCCTTCAAGGTTATGACCGCCTAATACAAACTGTTCGCGGTTCAGGATACCGTTTTTCAACTAGGATGAAATAGTTACCAATGTTTGTGCCTTTTTCATGGCAACGGGTAATTTGGCGAGTCGCGTTGGCGTACTCGCCTTTATTCGTTTTGGGCGCGCTGAGCGGCTACGCTTTAGAAGCCTGCTTGTTGGCCGCTGTAATTCATATTGCTTGGATGTATAGCCAACAACATAAACTGTTAGATTGGTTATATAACCAACGGAAGTTGTCACCTCCGCATGGGGCCGGTAGTTGGGAGCCTGTATTTCACGGCATATATAATATGCTAAAACGCCGTTTGAGCCGAGAGCGTGAACTGGCGCAATTAATGAAATACTTCCGTTTGGGGGCCGAAGCTTTACCTGATGCAATAGTGGTGATTAATCAAGATGGTGCCATCTTATGGTGTAATCAGCTGGCGCAAAGCTTGTTAGGTTTAAAGTGGCCAGCAGACGCCGGACAGCATTTAACTAATTTGATCCGCACCCCTGCCTTCGTGCATTACTTAAGTAAAGGCCGTTTTAACCAACCCTTAGAAATTATTAGCCCGGTAGAAAAAGACATATGGCTTGAGTTTCGTGCAATGCCATATAGTCAAAAACAGCTGTTATTGGTGGTGCGAGATGTTAGCCAACTGCGTAAATTAGAGAAAATGCGTAAGCGCTTTGTGTCTAATGTTAGCCATGAATTACGAACGCCACTCACGGTAATGCGCGGCTATTTAGAAATGCTGGACCAAGACGAAATTGACCCGCTGATTTGGGGCAAGGCACGCAGTACCATGCTTGATCAAAGCAGTCGCATGGAAAACCTGGTTAATCAGCTGCTTACCTTGGCTAAAATCGAATCAGCGTCACTTGAAGATGGCTCTGAGCCGATAGATTTTTCTGCGATTGTGCACAAGCTAAAGGCAGAGGTGGAAGGTTTAGCCAAGGACAAGCAGCTCAGTTTTAAATTTAAGATTGAAGAAAATATCAGCATAAAGGGTGAACAAGAACAGCTACGTAGTGCCTGTGGTAATTTGCTGGGCAATGCTATTAAGTATTGTAGTGAACCCGGAGAGATTGAAGTTACCTTATCGTCGATCCCTACAGGAGTGGTATTTGCGGTTAAAGATTCCGGACCGGGGATTGCCCGTAAGCACTTACAGCGTCTAACCGAGCGTTTTTATCGAGTCGATAAGGCGCGCTCAAGAGACACTGGTGGCGCAGGTTTGGGCCTATCTATAGTGAAACATGCTTTGCAGCATCATGACAGCCAACTTCAGATAAAGAGTAAGGTGGGTAAGGGCAGTACTTTTAGTTTCATTATTCCCAAGAAGTTGCTGGTAAAGACGGCAAGCCAAGAGGCTTCTTAGTGAGAGGGCGCTATTTTTAAGCAATTACTTTTTGTTAAATCCTGCTTATACTAGCTATAGGACTGATTTTAAAAGGGTTGTTGCTATTGAATAGATTGATTGTTGGTCGAGTATTGGTGCTGCTTAGCTGGTTAATAGTGGGCGCCGGATTGCCTGTTTACGCCGCGAGCGAAACCTCAAGTCAGTCTAATAGCAGCGACCTACTGCACTTTCCCTTCTATATTAAGGAGCCTTTCACCGGCGATTTAGCAGAAATCAAACAACGTAAAATCATTCGCGCCTTGGTCACCTATGGTAAGTCAGATTTTCATTTAGCCAATGGCCAGCCCTTGGGAATTCAAGTGGAGCTGTTGAATTTGTATGAAAAGTTTTTAAATAAAGGGATCCGTAGAGACGTTAATAAAACCAAGGTTAAGATTGTTCCTGTTCACTTTGATCAATTAATTCCCGCCTTAATCGAAGGCCGAGGTGACATTGTTGCCGCCTTTTTAACCGCCACCCCAGAGCGCAAACAGCAACTGCGTTTTGCCTTAGGCAACGCTCAAGATATTAACGAAATTTTGGTTAGCCACAAAGACAGTCAGCGGCCGAACTCTTGGCGGGACATGGCTGGTAAAAAAATCTATGTGATGGCGGGCAGTAGTTATGCTGAGCATTTAGCGACCATTAATCGGCTGTTTAAACGTAATAAATTGAAGCCGATTAAGATTATTGAAGCCGATAGCAAGTTATTGTCTGAAGATATTTTGGAGCTAGTTAATGCTGGTGTCATGGACTACACCATTGTCGATGACTACAAAGCCCGCTTGTGGGCCAAGTTATTTACCGAGCTACGTATTGATCAGCACATTCGTGCCAGTGAAGGACAAGACTTGGGTTGGGCTGTGCGACAAAACAATCCCAAATTGCAGCAAAACTTGCAGGCTTTTGTTGATCAACAAGTGAAGCAGGGCAGTTTACTGGGCAATACCTTACTTAATCGCTATTTTGAGCATACGGCTTGGGTTAAGCGTTTAGCTGATTCACAAGACCGCGCTCGATTTAATCTTTACGCCCCGTTCTTCAAAAAATACGCTAGGGAATATGCTTTTGATTACTTAGCTATTGTGGCGCAGGGTTATCAAGAATCGGGCTTAGATAACTCTAAGGTAAGCCATCGCGGAGCGCGCGGAATCATGCAATTGTTGCCTTCTACGGCAAAGCAGATGGGTTATAACGACCTTTCTGATCCGGAGCAAAATATAGCGGCGGGAATTAAGTACCTCGATTGGCTTCGTACCCACTATATTAACCAAGAAAATATCGAAGATAGCGAACGGATGGCTTTGATTTGGGCAGCTTACAACGCCGGGCCAACTAAGATGCGGCGAATGCGTAGTTTAGCTGAAGAAATGGATTTAGATCCTAACCGTTGGTTTGGTAACGTAGAAATTGCTGCCGGGCGGATTATTGGCAGCGAGACGGTGCGTTACGTATCAAATGTGTATAAGTACTACATCGCTTATACCCTCGCTTTAGACATAGAACAGCAAACTCAGCCGCAATGAGTTTACTGTTAGGTTATTTTTCTCTTTGTTTCATAATGTTTTTAAAATCATTTTATTACGGCTTGCTCATGAAATTTTATCGGGATTTTTTATAAATAAAATAAGCTGACATATAACTGTCACAAAGTAGAAATATAATTGTCATCGAATTCACCAATACTACATGACGACAATAAATCAACGCGTCATTTATGGAGATAAAGATGACATTTAAAAAGATGCTTAGTGCAGTAGCGATTTCTGCTTGTTTAGTAACAACTACCGTGCTTGCTGCTGGCCTGGATGCCAAGCTTCCTGAATACAAAAAAACTACAGGTATTTCAGGTAACCTTTCATCTGTAGGTTCTGATACTTTGGCTAACATGATGACTTTGTGGGCTGAAGAGTTCAAACGTGAATATCCAAATGTAAATGTACAAATTCAGGCAGCGGGTTCTTCTACTGCTCCACCAGCCTTGACTGAAGGCACTTCACAGTTCGGCCCTATGAGCCGTCAAATGAAGAGCAAAGAAATTGAAGCTTTCGAAAAGCGTTACGGTTACAAGCCAACCGCTATTCGTGTTGCTATCGACGCCTTGGCTGTATTCGTACATAAAGACAACCCAATCGAAGGTTTAAGCCTAGCCCAAGTAGATGCTATCTTCTCTTCAACTCTTAAGTGTGGTGAAAGTGCACCAGCAGAGCGTTGGGGTCAAGTAGGCCTAGACGGCTCATGGGCAGACAAAGACATCCAATTATTCGGTCGTAACTCGGTATCCGGTACCTACGGTTACTTCAAGAAGAAAGCCCTTTGTAAAGGTGACTTCAAGAACTCTGTAAACGAGCAACCTGGGTCAGCTTCTGTTGTTCAATCAGTGTCTTCTTCTTTGAATGCGATTGGTTACTCTGGTATTGGTTACAAAACTTCTGGCGTGAGAGCGGTGGCACTGGCTAAGAAAGGCAACGACTACATTGAAGCTAGCCTAGACAATGCTGCAACCGGTAAATACCCGCTATCTCGTTTCTTATACGTTTACGTTAACAAGCATCCTAACAAGCCTCTAGCACCTATGGAGCGCGAGTTCTTAAAAATGATTCTGTCTAAAACAGGTCAAGGTATCGTGGCAAAAGATGGTTATGTTCCACTACCCGCTAAAGTGGTAATGGCAGACCTAGAAAAAGCCGGCATCTCTCTATAATAGTTAGCGTCAGCTTTTAAGATAACCCTCGCCCTGGCGGGGGTTTTGTTTATTTATAAGCCATAACTCTTTCATTGAGTTAAATCACTGAGGTGCGTATCAATTGTGCTTGTCACAATTTAATCTTACTTGCCGATGGTCTAGATGAGCTAGCTTGCTTGATTCGAGACCTATCAAGTGCAGCAGAGGGCCGACTTCAGCAAATTGGTGATGAGATGTTTGCATTTTGATGAACTATCGCTGGCTAGCTACTAATAGCTAAGGTTAGGGTTTTGTTAGGTTTGTTTGTTTATATTATTGATTTTAATATATTTTATTTCTTTCCTGGTCATGCTAATCAAACTAGTTGTTTATGCTGGATGTGTAATAAAAGCAGTGAGTTATTGTATTGCTAAGCGGTTGAAAATCTTTTCAGCGACAGATTCTGGTGAATTTTGATTTTAATCAAATTGTCACTTGAAATGTGATGTTTATCACACTAAATTGTAAGTGTGACTTGGATCACGGTAGTTCCAAAGCACATTTACTTTTAGTAACTAGGAGCAAGACTATGTTTGATTATTTTGGTGCACTTTATTCGGCGTATTACTTTAAGAAAGCTGATGATTACAACTTCTATTGCGAAACTCGCAAAGATATCCACCGCTAGACACATTAACTATAGGTGGGTATATGGTTCTTCATCCGATCATTGGTTCAGCTTTATCAACTATTGTTCGTTTCGGATGCGTAGAGCAGGCTAAACGACAACAGAGATAAATGTAATGAATCAAATTAACCTCAGTGCCTGAAACGAGTTCTCTCTTTCAGGCACTTTTCTTTCCCTCATCTTTCTTCCCATCTGTCTTGACCCACAAATCTACTAAATCTTTTCCTTTGATTTTTATGTAAAAAAACTTGCAATGTGATGTTTGTCACGTTAAGTTTTAACTGTGACCTGTGTCACATATAAAGAGAATTAGGAGTAAGACTATGTTTGATTATTTCGGTGTACTTTATATGTCCTACTACATCAACAAGGCGGATGAATACCGCTTTAATAGCCAGCCAACTAAAGACATTCACCGTTAAGCTAATGGGCCAAAAGCTAGGCCGTAGCGTTAAGCCAAAATGGCTGTGTATAGCATGTCTTAAATAACATTCGAGACACTATTGATGAAGCAATCTACCAGCGGCGCCTGAAATGAGCTCCTTCTTTCAGGCGCTTTTTTGTTGTTTTCTTATGCTCGGGTTTGATCCTTCGCCTTTGGTGATCACCTAGTTAAAGCGTATTACTGAATAACGACGTAGCATGTGAGTAAGTTTTGAACAAATATTAAAATTAGGCTTGCAATGTGATCTATGTCACATTAATATTGGTTGTGTGACTTGAGTCACATAATGAAGTTACTTAGGAGCAAGACTATGTTTGATTACTTTGGTTCGTTATATACCACGTATTATTTCACTAAAGCAGCTGGCTATAATAAGGCGACTGATTCAAATAACATTCACCGTTAATCCTCACATTTGAACATGTGGGCTTAGCACTTAGCTTTCGAGGAAAGCGACAGTAAACTGAGCGAGAATACACTATGAGTCAAATGTCTTAGAATGCCTGATAGCGAATAGCATCAGGCATTTTTCGTTGATTTAATTACATTTTAATTTACTTCTTATCAAATAACTTCAACAATAAATTACTTATACTGCTTAACAATCTTTGTTACATGAGAGTAATTTATGTCTTTAATCCAACCTTTAATTCTTAAAGCAGAACATGGCTACGCAAGTTTTTTGCGCTTTAGTCTGGTTAACCACGCTACTCTAGCGACGTGTCTTGCTGAGCTGCCAAAGGTTTATCAGTTAGATGACAGCGTACTGGGTTTTGGTCAGCCCTTATTGGCTCGGCTGGAAGTAGAGATCCCAGGTTTTAAAGCTGCATCGAGTATGCAGGGCATAAACCGTATTAGTCCCGCCAATCAAGATGATTTGTGGTTAAGAGTGAGTGGTAGCGATCCTGGTGTGGTGATGCTACGAGTGCAACAATGGTTAGCGGCGTTGTTACCGACCTTTAGCCTAAATGAGCAGCTTGAAGGTTTTTGTCATCGTGAGGGGCGTGATTTAACCGGTTATGAAGATGGCACTGAAAATCCTGATGAAACAGAGGCTCCAGATGTAGTAGCGATGACCGGTGATAAAGGTATTGCGGGCTCAACAATGTTGGCTGTGCAAAAGTGGCAGCATCAACTGGATCACTTCAACAGTCTCTCTAACCAGCAGCAAGATGATATTATTGGCCGCAGAAAAAGCGATAACGTTGAATTTCCAGAGTCTCCGGCATTTGCCCACGTGCGCCGGACCGCTCAAGAAAGTTTTAGTCCTGAAGCTTTTATGTTACGCCGTAGCCTTCCTTGGATTAAAGGTCAGGATTGTGGTCTTAATTTCGTTTGTTTTGCCAGTAGCCTGTATCCTTTTGAAGTACAGTTAAAACGGATGCTGGGCCTTGAAGACGGTATTGAGGACGGCTTATTTCAATTTAGTCGTCCTTTAACTACTGGCTATTACTGGTGCCCACCGATAGACGGTGAGCAACTTGATCTATCACGTTTGAGTTAACTGTCACATTCGGTTTTGTACAGTTTCATCCCACGCGCTTGGTAGTTAG
>NZ_JBNKPP010000104.1:0-5508 GCF_050295395.1 Agarivorans sp. | reverse complement strand
TTCCCACCCATATTCGTTCTATCAACAAACTTATCAAAAAATACAAAGACTTGGCTACTCATCTTTGCGTGGTTTATGAAGCTGGCCCTTGTGGATTTTGGTTATACCGTCATTTAGTGAAACACGGTATTGAATGTTGGGAACAAATAAACTAGACACCCATTCTAAAAACAAAAACCTCTCACACTCTCGATAGCCAAGATGACGCTTTTAAATCCCATCATCTTCGCCGCGTAGCGCAAATGAACAAGGGAGCAAAGTTGAAGTCTGTTTGAGCGTAGCGAGTTACTTCAACGCCCTTGAGAATGCGCAACGCAGGGTTTAAGAAGATGCAGGGCGAGCTTTCTTTTTGCTTCGTTTTTCTTTGCTCGCCAAAGAAAAATGACGTCGCCGTAGGCGAAAGCTTTTGTCCCGTTACTAACACAGAATGAGGCAAAAACCTTTTAGAAGATAACATCGAAAAATCTTGGGATTTCAAACGTAACATACTAATTTATATTAAATCACCGTACGGTCCCTCTCACAGTCCCTTCTGTATACAGCTGATTTATATAGACTTTAAATATAACAAAGGCTGCTCTATTACTAGAGCAGCCTTTGTTTCTTTTAAAAGCCCGGCGAATTAGCCGGGCTTTCAGTGCAACACATAGTTATTAATCCGCTACGGTTTCACCCTCTAGGTGAGCCACACTTGGCACTGGTTTATGGTTAGCGCCAAAGTAAGAATAAATCACCGGCAATACAAACAAGGTGAACACAGTACCAATCGACAGACCGGCACAAATCACCATACCAATATCGAAACGCGCCGCAGCACCTGGGCCCACCGCTAGCAATAGCGGAATCAAACCGGCCACCATCGAAATAGTGGTCATTAAGATAGCGCGTAAGCGGATCCGCGCGGCATGACGAATTGCTGTCATTTTATCTTCACCACGTAGGATTTGCCGTTCTTTGGCCACCTCACACATCAAGATACCGTGTTTGGTAATCAAACCCACTAGGGTGATCATACCAATCTGGGTATAGATATTAAGCGTCGCTAAGCCCCAGCCCATCATCAGTAAGGCACCACAAATCGCCAAAGGTACCGAAACCATAATCACAATTGGGTCCCGAATACTTTCAAACTGAGCGGCCAATACCAAGAAGATAATCGCCAATGCTAAACCAAAGGTGGTAAATAAGGCCGAACCTTCTTGCACATACTGGCGAGATTCCCCTTTGTAATCAAAGCCATAACCTTTAGGCAAAATGTCATTGGCTTTTTGCTCAAGGAAGGCCAAGGCGTCACCCATGGTTTGCCCGGGCATCAACGCGCCATTCAGGGTTATGGAGTTAGTTTGGTTCATCTGCAACAGTGACTCAGGCTGACCACGTAAATCCCATTCAATAAGGTTGCTCAGTGGCACGGCGCTGCCGTCTACGGTTTTCACATAGAACTGCTCAATGCTTTCTGGGCTTAAACGATCCACCCGCTTAACTTGAGGGATCACCTCGTAAGAGCGCCCATCATAGTTAATGTGGTTGATGTAACCATCACCCATTAAGGTGCCTAAGGTATTCGCAATATCAACCATCTTCACGCCATAAGCACCGGCTTTATCACGGTTAACATTAATGTTTAGCGTGGCGGTTTCAAACTTAGTATCAAGGTCACTAAAGACAAAGTAACCACTTTGCATCGCCGCTTGTTGTAACTCTTGAGCCAGACTCACCAAGGTGCGGTAATCCCCCGGGCCTTGCAGAACAAACTGCACCGGAAAGCCACCACTGGCACCGGGCAATACTGGCAAGGGGAACGAGGCCACTGACACGCCGGCAATATCGGCAGATTTCTGTTGAATCGCTTTCACTAGAGTATCTTGATCCATGGTGCGCTGTTCCCACAGCGTGGTATTCAAGAAACCTAAGCCCTGGGTAGAACTGGGAATGCCGGCCAAGGTAAAGGCGCTGGCGATGTCTTCTAGTTCCATACCCTTCATGCCCACTTCGGTGGTATAAGCGTCCATATAATCGAGGTTCGCACCGGCAGGGCCAGTCACCATGATCATCGCGGCGCCTTTATCTTCTGCTGGAGCCAATTCGCTAGGAATGATTTTCAACAAAGGATACAACGAGCCCATTACGATTAAGGCAAATACCAATATCACCGGACGGTTATTCAGTACCCCGCCAACCAGCTTGTCATAGCCGCTATCTAGTTTATCTAAAAACTTATGTACGCCCTGCTCAAAGCCACCCGGATTAGGATTGTGTTTTAACAAGACCGAACACATCACCGGTGACAAAGTTAAGGCCACAAAGCCCGACACAACTACGGCACCAGCTAGGGTTAAGGCAAACTCGGCAAACAATACCCCAGTTAAACCCTCTACCATAGCAATCGGAGAATACACCGCCGCTAGGGTAATGGTCATGGAGATGACCGGCAAAGCAATTTCACGGGTTCCAACAATGGCGGCGTCAAAAGGCTTCATCCCCATACGGATATGCCGATCCACGTTTTCCACCACCACAATGGCGTCATCCACCACCAGACCAATCGCCAATACCATCGCCAGTAAGGTTAATAGGTTTAACGAGAAGCCCATGGCCTGCATGGCCAAACAGACCCCAACCAAAGACAAAGGAATCGCAATCACCGGAATTAATACCGCACGCAAACTCCCCATAAACAAGAAGATCACCACCACCACAATTACCGTAGCTTCTATAATGGTGCTTAATACTTCGTTAATTGAAGACTCGATGTATTCGGTTGAATCATAGAGTACTTTCATGTCCATGTTATCGGGCAAGTTAGCTTCAATATCGGGTAACATGTCTATAATAGCTTTGGCTACCGTCAAAGGGTTAGCCGTTGGAGTGGGGTCAATTGCCACCACCACTGCAGTTTGGCCATCACCTTTGGCTCTCACCGTTTCCCGCGCCGCAGACAACTCCACCTCGGCCACATCGCTCAAACGCACAATGCCACTACCACTACGGGCAACGATTAGCTGTTCAAACTCAGCCTTGGTTTTTAAGTCGGTATCAGCTTCTACGTTATAAGTGAAGAAACGACTCTTCGCCTGTCCGGGGGCAGATCTATAGTTGTTGTTTTGCAGCGCTCCCACTACTTCGGCAGCGGTAAGTTTGTAGTTAGCTAATTTCACTGGGTCCAACCATACCCGCATCGACAACGCTGGCCCATACACATTGGCCTTAGCCACACCGGTTACGGTGACCATTTGCGGTTGTACGTTTCGGTTAACGTAGTCCACGATCTGTGCCGATTTTAGCTCATCACTGGTAAGCGCGATGTACATAATAGAAGTACTAGAGCCGGTAGAACGCGCGATGTTAGGGTCTAGCGCTTCACTGGGCAAACTGGCCCGTACCGCATTCACCTTAGCCATAATCTCCGACAAGGCGGCATCGGGATCGGAACCGGTTTTCATGTAAGCGGTAATGGTACTGCTACCCATGGCCGACGTTGACTCTAAAAAGTCTAGGTTGTCGGCCTCGGCAATCGATTGTTGCAAAGGCTGAGTAATGAAGCCCTGAATCACCTCCGCTGGCGCACCGTAATAAGCGGTGGTAACGGTAATCACCGTATTGGTTAACTCTGGGTATTCACGGATTTGCAGCTTAAATACCGCCTGAACTCCCACAATAAGCAATAGCAAGCTTAAGGATAGAGCGAGTATCGGCCGCCGAATAAAAGTATCGGTAAATCTCATAAGCTAAGCTCCTAATCCTTTGGCAAGCTTTGGTCGCGTTGTAGGAAGCTGTCTTCCACAATGCGCACTTTGGCTCCATTGCGTAAGCGTACCTGACCCGATACCACGACCTGTTCACCGGCTTTCACGCCTTTAGCAATCACCGCGCTATCACCACGACGTTCCGCCACCGTTACCGAACGTTGCTTAGCAATTAAGCTTTCGCTGCCATCGTCTGCAGTCTGCTTCTCAACCACGTAAACTGATTCACCGTAGAGCGAGAAAGACACTGATTGCTGAGGAATCACTACCTGATTCGGCTGCACTTCTTGCCAGATGCGTACCGTGGCATACATGCCAGAACGCAATAAACCATCGGCATTAGGAATGGTAGCCTGCACCTGAATCACCCCGCTTTGTACATCAACGGTGGGTTCAATGGCGGTAATTTTGCCTTTAAACCACTGCTCTGGATAAGCATCGGTATTCAGCTCAATTTCGGTGCCCAAGCTAATTCGAGAAATCTCTTTTTGCGGCACAATAAAGCGCAACAACATGTGTTCAAGATTTTCTAAACGCGCAATATCGCTACCCGCTTGCAGATACTCACCCAAGTTAATTTGACGAATCCCCATCACCCCATCAAAGGGCGCACGAATATCACGGCGCTCAATGGTGGCCTTAAGGGCCTCGATGTCGCTAACCAAGGCTAAGTAGTTCGCTTCTGAATCATCAAACTGCGTTTGCGATACCGAGCCGCGCTCTAACAAGGTGCGGTTACGCTCCAATTGACGCTTAATCGCTGGAAGCTTGGCCTCGGCACTGGCCAAGTTGGCTTTTTCAACATCGGCTTCCAGGCTAACTAATAAGTCACCCGCTTGCACCCGATCACCCGAAGCAAAATGAATCTTATCCACCAAGCCGGCTACCGAACTGCTCAAATTCACCCCTTGAAAGGGTTCGATAAAACCAATTGACTCAATCATCGATTGCCAATCTTGAGCCTTGGCTTCTGTCACTTCTACAGGCGATTCAGGTATTGTTAGATTTGCCATGTATTGAGCAATCATTTTTTGCTTAAAGTGGTAAAAACCAAACACGCTACCAAATAGCAGAAGTGCCACGGCAAGCATGATTGCCATCCATTTTTTCATGTTCCCTACTCCATATCACTTAAGGGTGTACGGTAATAGCATCCCAGCTAGCTAATAGCGCCACATCCATGTCTTGCTGTGAAAAATTAACATCCCGCAAATGCGAGAAACGACAGATTTCGTATAACGAACCAAATGCCAAGGCATACAACATTTCGCTTGGTAAGGCTTTAAAGCACCCCTGCTCCACACCTTTTTCGAAGAACAGTTTAACCGGCTCAAATAGCTCTTGGATTAATTGTTTATGACGCGTATTTCGCGGCAAGGTTTCTAAATGAGCCCACAAACGCTGCACATTGGCATTACTTTGCTGATAACTAAAATCGTTGCGCCATAATTGATGATGCTGCTGTTTTAAACTGGCATTGAAGTCTACATCGGCCAAAAATGCTTCGGCAAACAAACGTAAATTACGTTCATGTAACTCGCTCATTAAGGTGTCTTTATCTTTGAAATACAGATAAATAGTTCCAGTGGCCAGCTTCGCCTGTTTGGCTACTCGGTGCATCGACAAGCCCTCTACACCAAAACGGCTAACTAAGGTTTCGGCGGCCATTAATATGCGTAAGCGTTTGTCTGTAATCATAAAAGATGTCTAGTACGGTTTGAGTTGGCGATTATATAAGCAGCAATGAAACATGCAATGAATA
>NZ_JBNKPP010000103.1:0-1752 GCF_050295395.1 Agarivorans sp. | reverse complement strand
GGCGCAATTCAACTTGCCCCTGCGGCAGCGGTAAAAAGTTTAAGCAGTGCTGTAACAAGTCCTAACTTTAAGTAGAAAATCGAAAAGATCATGCAAAGAAAAATTCTATTAACCGAATGCCCAGATGCCAAAGGTTTGATTTCAACCATCACTAACATCTGTGCCAAACATCAACTCAACATTATTAAAAACAATGAGTTTGTAGACCATCACGCAAATCGCTTTTTTATGCGCACAGAACTTGAAGGTTACTTTAACGATCAAACCCTACTGGCCGATTTAGACAACGCTTTGCCTTCTGGTAGTATTCGTCGCCTAGAAAGTGCGGGGCGTAAACGCATCGTCATTATGGTCACTAAAGAAGCCCACTGTTTGGGCGACCTATTAATGAAAGCCGTGTATGGTGATATGGACGTAGAAATTGCGGCAGTGGTGGGTAATTACGACAACTTGCGTCAACTCACTGAAAAGTTTGATATCCCCTTCCATCACATTACTCACGTGGATCTGAGCCGAGAAGAACATGAGCAACAGGTGATTGAAGTGGTACAACAATACCAACCCGATTACGTGGTACTAGCTAAGTACATGCGTATTCTTACCCCTGCTTTTGTTGAAGCCTTTAGCAATAAGATCCTCAACATTCACCACTCGTTCTTACCGGCATTTATTGGTGCGAAACCCTACCAACAAGCCTACGACCGTGGAGTAAAAATTATCGGCGCCACAGCGCACTTTGTGAACAATGATTTAGACGAAGGCCCCATCGTTGAGCAACACGTTATTCATGTTGATCATACCTACAGCGCAGAAGAAATGGCCAAGGCCGGGCGAGACGTTGAAAAAGCAGTACTAAGTAAAGCCTTGCAGCAAGTGCTAGATGAAAAAGTATTTGTTTACGGCAACCGCACCGTGGTGTTCCGTTAATTAAAGTACTTCACGCTAAGTGGCTTAGAGTAATCAAAGTCGCTTAGCAGTTTATACATTTCCACCCCGTTGACTTCGGTATCTGGTTGCATTTGCGCCGGTTGTGCTTGCTCTGGTTGACTGAGCTGATGTTTTAAACGGCTTAATAGGTCTAGGTTATTCATTACCTCTTCGGCTAAGCCATCCACCTTATCTTCAGCACAAACTGCATATCCCCCTAGGGCCTGCTCTAATCTTATCTTCGCCACATCACCAGTATGCAGCGATTCACTCCACTTAGCTTGAATAGCATATTCATCGGCTTGAGCCTTTAATGGACGGCTAGCACTAAGCTGAAAACGGCTGCGCAAATCTTGTTCAACTTGCTTTGGAGCCTGCTTGATCATGGAGAACTGCGCTTGGTCACAAACATTTTGACTGAGCATACTTAGCAGCAGTTGAAAACGAGCACGTTGGCCATGCGCAGCACTTTGGTTAAGCGTATCACCCAACTGCAACTCGTCGCATAAGCTATTGTTTCTAATTTTATCAACTAACATTTCGTCCTCCAATTACCTCTTGGTTATCGGTTTTGTTGAACAAAACTTTAGCGATTCCAGCTCAAGCGAACAGATAATAAGCAAACAGTTCGTATCCACAGAAAATGTTACGATTTTTACTTTACAGGCCCCTAAGTTCTGGTAATATGCCGCTCCACAAGCAGGAGGGGTTCCCGAGTGGCCAAAGGGAACAGATTGTAAATCTGTCGCGAAAGCTTCGGTGGTTCGAATCCACCTCCCTCCACCATATTTATAAAAAAAGACATCTTTAAGATGTCTTTTTTTA
>NZ_JBNKPP010000102.1:0-22142 GCF_050295395.1 Agarivorans sp. | reverse complement strand
ATTCAACGGCGATTTAGGCGAGTACAACCAACGATTTAATTTATCTAGGGATTGAAGCAAAGAGCTCGGAAATTGGTTCTTAATACCACTGCTGGTGATTTGCCAAATATCCGATCCCTGCTGTCGTTGGTGCAATTGAATTTGATAGACAAAGGAATAATGCACATCCCCAGAGAGGATCACAAAATGCTGCGGGGTTTTACCGTGGCGAAACATATTTAGCACGCTATTGGCGGCTCCCGGATGGGCCATCCAATTTTCCGCGTCCACCAGCAAGGGTTTACCCAGCCAAGTAAAGATACGCTGAATCACTTCAATCAGTTTTACCCCAAACATCGGCGCAGGTGAAACCAAGATAACCGAGTCAAGGCCTATCATTTGCTGTTGTAACTCGCATAGCGCCTCCCAATCCATCAAGCCCGATGGCGAATCAAGATTGCGTTCCGAACGCCAACGGTGAGTACGCGTATCCAGTACCAACAGCACAGGCTGAGTATCCCAACGATAATGCCACTGTGAATGGGACAGCAAGAGCTCAATTAAACGCTGATGCTCATCCCCACCCGGCTTTGCTAAACTCAGCTGCAAGTCCTCAATTAGCTCTGCTGGAAAATTATCAGGGGCGTTACCCCAGCCCTGACAAAGAAAATAAGCCACCATGGCATTACCAATGATCCGCTTGGAAAAGGGATGACCATAAGCACTTAACTCCCAAGCAGCACTGAGATTCCAGTCATCGGTAACGTCGTGATCATCGAACATCATGGCGCAGGGCAAATGAGCCATTAAACGTTGCACTTTGGCTAGGCCCTGAATAAAGCGCTCCAGTATTTCACGCTGCTGTAAGTATTCATCCAACTCATCCAGAGCTAACTCTTCCGGCGGGCTCATATCTAAGTCTTGCCAACCACTGGGAGACCATACCAACAAATACATGGCTAACATTTCCGCTAAGGAAATGAGATGGTTATTCGCATGGTCTGAGGTAAAAATAGGTTTTCTCACCCCACTAAACAGGGCCTTTTTCGCTGCCTGCTCGGCCCCCTTTTTAGGTAAAAGCGTCTGCCTAGACAAATAGTAACCCTGTTGATGCAGCGCC
Source organism: Agarivorans sp. (assembly GCF_050295395.1). Classification (NCBI taxonomy): domain Bacteria; kingdom Pseudomonadati; phylum Pseudomonadota; class Gammaproteobacteria; order Alteromonadales; family Alteromonadaceae; genus Agarivorans; species Agarivorans sp. Next base: position 21,043 of record NZ_JBNKPP010000102.1, on the reverse strand, counting down.
TCACTGGAGTCGAGTTGGCTGGCCTCAAAGCTTTCATTGGCTAAGGCCAAACGCTCAAGCAAGCGGTGTATTGCCACCAACATAGGTGTAGCGACATCATCGGCGTAGACCTGATCGCCACTCATCATCAATAGGCTAGGCCACTGCTCAAGGTCTAAATTGGCCAACCAAGCATCGGCCGCCACTAAACCATCGTCACTGGGATGATGGGGTTTACGACACGAGCCATGCAGCATCCGCTTGATCTTGCTGCAAATAACAAAACCGGGTAAATCACGCGAGGGGTAGGTTAATTGTGGCGCCCATTGCTGCCAACCCAATGACTGGCTCTGCCCTCGCGGGCTTAACTGCAGATCATAGCTAATCCATGTGTCGGTTGGCAGCTCCTCTTCCAGCTGAATGTCGACCAGGTAGTAGTAAAGTTGCTCTCCCGCCACGATGGTTTGGCATTGCTTAGCCAGAGAATCGCCTTCAAGCGGCAGGGTTTTATCCAAGAAATGAAGCCTTAGGCTAAGCTCTACCGCTTCTGAACAAGCTAACCATATAGCAACGCGCTGGGAGCTAATATGGCGAAGAATGGGACCGGCTAATACCAGAGCGAGATTTGATTGCTGCATAACCAAAAGTATATAAGACACCTAGAAAAACACTATGTTATTACTTAAATTTAACAACTATAACAATATCAGCAAAGCATAAAATGTTGCTCTTTCAGGAGGTATTTATGTCGGCGTATATCATCGGTCAAGTCAAAGTAAAAGACCGCGCCTTGTGGAATCAATATGTCGCAGGAGTAGCTTCATCCTTACAAGCCTTTGAGGCCAAAGTACTGGTGCGCGGCCAGTTTAAACAGGCATTAGCCGGACATGCCGACCTGAGTGACAGCGTAGTGATTGAATTTAGCAGCGCTGAACAGCTAAATCGCTGGTTTCACAGCCACGACTACCAGCAATTGATTACGCTGCGCGACCAAGCAGCCAGCGTAAGCATTAACAGTTACGTCGCCGAAGCCTAAGCAAACATATCCGATAAAGAGGCAATGTCGTCGGATTTTTTAGCTAACTCGGTACTACTGCTTTGTAACTCGTTAGCGTGTTGCCGAGTTTCCTGACTCAACTGGCTAATCCTCGCGACATTTTCTGAAATGTTAGAGCTCACCACCGATTGCTGCTCGGCGGCCACCGAAATTGTAGTGGAGACATCTAATAGCTCATTCATCATCGCAGAAATTTCCTCCACCAACTCAGTACTGCGGTTCGCCGTATCAAAACAACTTTCAGCCTGCTCGCGGCTCGATTTCATTCTGTCGGCCCATGATGCCAAGCTTTGCTGCATCTTTTGTACTGACTGCTCAATTAAGCGAGTAGCTTGGTGGGTTCGATTTGACAAGGCTCTCACTTCATCGGCGACCACCGAAAAGCCCCTACCTTGCTCTCCAGCTCGCGCCGCTTCAATCGCCGCATTTAATGCTAATAAATTGGTTTGGTCGGCAATGCCTTGGATTTCTCCCATCACCTTAGCGATCCCATCTGCATCTTCGGTTAGCTCGTGAGCTAAATGTTCTGCCTGCTGAACATCGGAAGACAAAGCCTGTACCTGCTGCTTGGTTTCTTCCATGTTCTCTTGCGTTTGCCGACAATGCGATTGCGTGGCCCCCACTTTCTCGGTGGCCTGTACCGTTGAACTACTGATTTCTGAAGCCGTCATCGACATCTGGTGAATCGCAGCGGATAGCTGCTCTAGCTCAACGGTTTCGACATCAACGGCTTTACTGGTGGTAATAGAAATAGACGCCAATTCGTTAGACAACACCTGTAAGCGCTTAGTGGAATCGGCGGTTCGGCCTAATATGGTTTTAATTCTGGCCTCTAATAAGCCAATATGAAAACGCGCCACGTCAAAGGGTTCTGCCCCCTCATAAATGTAGCGGCTGGGGCTGTCAAATGACTTTCGCATCTTGCTAAGATTGACTGGCGTACTAATCAGCTCATTGTAATTAAGCGCAAACAAGCCAACAAAAAACAGCAGCGCATAAAGGATTTCAAAACCCTCAAGGTGAGTCACCGCACCCCACAAACCGGCCAACAACAATACTGCAGATAGGCTACTGCGCACCCGTCTGGCCCGCCACGCAGGGTCAATCGGCTTGCCTCGATTTAGCTTGCTGTAAATTAATTCAGCACGCTGTTTATGCTCGGCCTTAGGTGCCACCCTCACCGATTGATAACCAATATGCCGCCCTTCTTCATAAAGTGGCGTAACATAGGCATCAACCCAGTAATAACGGCCGTCTTTACAACGATTCTTTACCATACCTCGCCAAGCTTCACCGGCTTTGAGTTTTGACCATAAGTCGGCAAAGGCGGCTTTGGGCATCTCTGGATGGCGAACGATATTGTGGTGTTGGCCTAACAACTCTTCCAATGAATAGCCGGCGATCCTACAAAATTCATCATTGGCGTAGGTAATATCCCCTTGTAAATCGGTAGTTGAGACCAACTGAGCATTTTGGTCGTACAATACTTCTTCATCTAATATTACTGGCATATCCATTTACCTTATTATTATCGATAATTTAAATAATAGTTTTTAACCAGCAAAATGTAGAAAAAAATAAACTAATGTTGACATATTGTTACCCTGCGCAAAGTTCTCAGCCCGCCAATACGCTGCCCACAAGCGCGGTACTAAGCACAACTAGTTGGTCTAAACCATTCCTCTCCTAGCGTTCAACGCACACGCCACAAACAACGAAAATCAGAGTTTTATACTAAAAACCAAAGCTATTACTTACATTTAAGAAAGATAATTTATGTAATAATATGACAAAAAACATGAAATCCTTTTCAATCACAAAACCGTAATAAAGATTTGATAGGCTACTCAGTTTTATCACTTTCTTGTCTATTTTTTCCCCAGAGCTTGTATGGTCGCTCAGTAAATAACCGCAAGAGTTATTTTGGCTAACAGCTAATAACTAGACCAACAACTAGTACAACTAACATTCGATAAGGAAATGCAATGAACAAGGTAGTGTTACTTGGTTTGTTGACGGCCTCATTGTCTGCTCAGGCAGAATGGGAATTCCGTGGCACACCAAATGGTTGGCAAACCACCGCAATGGAGCAAGTCTCCAGTACCCAATTCGAAACCTGCCAAACCTTCGGCAGCAACGACCCTCGTTTTAAAATTGACCGCTGGGGTAATTGGCAAGAAGCTTACCCAAACTCTGATTACCGTGTATCTAGCGGCAGCTATCTAATCACCTTCTACAGCGACAGCAAATATATTGAGCTTAGCTCGGTGGCCAGTTGTGACAGTAATCAAGCCCCAATAGCGGTGATCTCTCCTAGCACCGCCCAAACGGTAGAAGCGGGAACCAGTATCACCTTCTCAGCGTCCGGCTCAAGTGACGCCGATGGCAGCATCGCTAGCTATAGCTGGAGCACTGGAGAAACCAGTGAGACCATCACGGTTAGTTTCGAGACTAGCCAAACTATCACGCTACAAGTCACCGATAACGAAGGCGCCAGCAGCGACATCGCTAGCGTAGACATCACCGTAGCTGGTGAAGAAGCCCCCGTATGGTGTTTCCGTGGCACACCCAATGGCTGGGGACAAACCCCACTACGTCTAGATTCAGGCTCTGGTTTATATACCCTTACTCAAGCCTTTGCTGGCGAAGAAAGCCCAGCACGCTTTAAGGTAGCGGCTTGTTCTGAAGATGGCAGCTGGGGCGAAAACTACCCAAGCCAAGACTTCCAAGTTAACGACCATACCAACTACAGCATTAGCTTCAACGCATCATCTAAAGCCATTACAGCTGAAGAAGTGCTGATTCCGCTTAAACCTGAGCTTGCCGTTAGCCCCGGTAGCAGTGACTTTAGCAGCGACAGCATCGATGTAACGCTAAGCTACAACGGCGAAAACGTCACTACCGCCGAATACACCCTAAGCACCGCCGCCACTACTGACGCTATCGCTTTTAATAACGGCGATGTGATTAGCATTGGTAGTGAACTCGCCATTGGTGAGTTTGTAGAGCTACAGGTTTATGTAGAGAACGCTCAAGGTTCTGTCACTCAAACCTTCACCTACAATAAAATTGAGGTACCAGAAACGGGCTTTACCGTTTGGTTGAAAGCACCAAGTGACTGGAACCCATCAATTCACCACTGGGATGCACTACCTGCTGGCTCTGAAGACGACACAGCATGGCCGGGCGATAACATGAGCCCACTTGGCGAAGACTGGTACGAGTTTGTCTTTGCAAACAGCGACTCAAGCAGCATCATCTTCAGCAACCAGGGCGGCAGCCAAACTGAAGACTTATTCCGTGATAAAGATGGCTGTTACACCATTAGTAGCCAAAGCTGGCAGGATAGCTGTGACCTTCCATCTAACGATGCCAGTGTCAGTATCAACCCAAGCATTACTACCTTCTGGACCGATCAAGTTAGCATTACTCTAAATGCAGCTGGTGATGATGTGACTGGAGGTAGCTACACTCTTGATGGTAGCGACCCGGTTAATGGCACCGCCTTTAGCGACGGTGACAGCATCACAGTAGGTAGCAATCTAGCCGTTGGCGAATCGCTACAAGTGTGCCTCTACGCAGAGAATGCCACCAGCAATGCTAGCCAATGTTTCAGCCTAACCAAAGTAGAGCAACCCGCAGCCTCTAACTTTACTTGGGACAACGCCAGCGTTTACTTTGTAATTACTGACCGTTTCAACGACGGCAACCCAAGTAATAACAACTCTTACGGCCGCCCTAGTGTTGATGCAACCGGTAAAAACATCGGTACCTTCCACGGTGGTGACATCGCTGGTTTAAGCCAAAAACTAGACGAAGGTTACTTCAGTGATTTAGGTATTAATGCCATTTGGATCACCGCGCCTTACGAACAAGCCCACGGCTTTGTTGGCGGCGGCAGCGATGGTGACTTTGCTCATTACGCCTACCACGGTTACTACGTGCAAGACTACACCAACCTTGATGCCAACATGGGTACCCCTGCTGAATTCAAGGCCTTTGTAGACAAAGCACATAGCCAAGGCATTCGCGTAGTGATGGACGTGGTAATGAACCACGCCGGTTACAATACCCTAAAAGACATGGAGGAGTTTAACTACGGTTCTGCTTCCACCTCTTCTGGCTGGACGCCAAGCAACGGCGGCAACTGGTTTGGTTACCATGACTTCATCAACTATAACGGCGACGAAAACCTATGGTTGAACTGGTGGGGTAAAGACTGGATCCGTGTGGGTTTACCCGGCTATGACGCCTGTGGTGGTGATGACCTAACCAAGTGTTTGGCCTACCTACCTGACTTTAAAACCGAGTCGACTCAAGCGGTAGGTATTCCCACCTTCCTAGCCAATAAAGCCACTTTTGGACAGGGTTACTTAAGTGACTACCAAGCGAACGGCAATAAACGCGTTCGTGATTGGATCACCGAATGGTTAGTACAATACGTGCGTGACTACGGCATCGACGGCTTCCGTGTGGATACAGCCAAACACGTCACTTACGACAACTGGGCCTACCTCAACCAACAAGCTACTGCTGCGCTTAATGAATGGCGTCAAAATAACCCCGATCTTCCTGGTGCCGACTGGACTGACGAATTCTGGTCAACTGCGGAAGTTTGGGACCACGGTGTAGGTCAATCGGATATTCACACTACTGCCAACTTTGATTCGGTAATTAACTTCAGCTTCAAGGGGTTGATCGACGGTATGGTCAATGACACCAATACCATGATGAATCAATTTTCCAGTTATGCGAATCAAGTTAACAGCTCTAGCGATTGGAATGTGCTCAGCTATATTTCTAGCCACGATACTGGTTCGGTGTTCTACAACGGCGACGATAATCGCCAAAAACGTGCTGGTACAGCCTTGTTACTACTTCCAGGTGGTGTACAAGTCTTCTACGGCGATGAACTAGGCCGAGTAAATGGCGATGGCGGCTCTGATGCTGACCAAGGCAGCCGTTCAAGCATCGACTGGAACAAAGCCGGTAACAGTGTTCACCAACACTGGCAAAAAGTCGGTCAATTCCGCCACGACAACCCAGCCGTAGGTGCTGGTCAGCACTTCACCCTAACTGGCCAGTCTAGCGGCCAAGCCTTTGCCCGTACTTGGACTAACCCAATCTCTGGCGAAGTGAACAAGGTAGTGGTAGTGGTTGACGGAACAGGTACCGTTAACGTGAACGTAGACAGTTACTTCGACGACGGCAGCAGCGTACGCAACGCCTATGATGGCTCTATCGCCATTGTTAGCAACGGCAGCGTAAGCTTTGATGCTGGCAGCGAAGGATTAATCCTAATAGAAGCGTTATAAGCATTAGCCTTTACTTCCATAGTTTGCCGCTCATTATATGAGCGGCCTTTTTTTGTCTGAACCATGCCCTTATCACCGAGCTAGCTAGCGATATTTGACAGCCAAAGCCCCACCCTCTACATTTGCTGTTCAGGCTGGGCCGTAATCACTGCGACTCAGTTTATATTGCGACAATCAATAGAGGACATCTTATGCCAAGAGCAAGCGCGCGCCACATTCTAGTAGACAGCGAACAACAATGTTTAGAGCTTAAACAGCAGATTGAACAAGGCGCTGCATTTACCGACATCGCTAAGCAATACTCCAACTGCCCTTCTGGTGCCAATGGTGGTGAGTTAGGCGAGTTTAATCAAGGTGATATGGTGCCCGAATTTGATACTGTGGTATTTAATGAAGCCTTAAATACCGTGCATGGCCCAGTGAAAACCCAATTTGGTTATCACTTGCTGGAAATTACCAGCCGTAGCTAAACTCTCTTGCAAGGTACAGCTTAGGCTGTGCCTTTCCCGCTAAACTTTATTTGTCACACTAGCAATAACTCAAGGCCACCCCTGCGCTTTGATCTTAAGCCTCAATCCTTGCATCATTTGTTGGTATACTTAGCCAAGTAAGCAACATTAACGAGACTCAAACATGTTAGATAATCTGCAAATTCCCGAAGGAATTAAGCAAGAGCCCGAGCTACCAGTTCCTTCAATTGAGGAACAGAAAAAAGTTGTAGCCGAGCTAAAACGCTTAGAAGAAGCCGGAGAATTAACCCCGGAAATTCTTGAAGAATTTATGACCGGTAAACGCAAACCGGAATAACTGGCCAAAGGTAGAGTTTACCGCTCTACCTTTTTTAATTCCCCTCGTTTTATGCGCCGCGCCCTCTGCCCGCACTGAGTATTTACACTACTTTACACGCCCTTTACTTAAACCGACCTTACGGCTCTTATACTTAAATAAGCAAACACTATAGGGGCAAAAAAATGGCTAAGTTTAATTGGCTAATTGCAACGCTGGTCGTATTGATAACAACGCTGTGGCTAGCAGCAGAGCCAGCGTTGTTTTCTAGCACAGATTTTTATCAATGGCGTGCCGCTCTGGTGCAATATAGTGGCATGCTCACCGTAGGCTTAATGAGCCTATGCCTGCTTTTGGCTTTGCGCTTACCCTTTATCGAACAACTTACTCAGGGCTTAGACCGCTCTTACCGCATTCACAAATATCTGGGCATTGCCGCCGTTACATTAGGCTCGGTGCACTGGTTATTGGCAATTATTCCTAAACAACTCGTCAAAGCGGGTTTATTAGATCCTCCCATTAAAGGTATCGGCCCGCGCAATCCCGACAGTTTTTATGCCTTAATCAAACCGCTGCGTCCCTTGGCCGAACAAGTGGGTGAATATACCTTTTATGCTTTTGTGGTACTGGCCGCAATAGCCTTATTAGGCATGGTTCGCTATAAAAGCTTTCGTTATTCTCACAAGTTAATGGCAGTGGCTTATTTGGCCATTGCCTTTCACTCCAGCATCCTCATCAAACACAGCTATTGGCCCTATTCTATTACCTTGGTAAGCCTAATGTTGATATGGTTGGGAGTAGTGGCCGCCTTATACAGTTTGTTTGGCCGAATTGGTAAAAGCAAACAACATAAGGCAGAAGTCGCCAAATTTAGTTACCTAGAAAAAAGTCAGTTGCTAGATCTGCGTATCAAGGTGCCCCACTGGCCGGGTCACCACAGCGGTCAATTCGCCTTTTTGCGCTTTGCCGGAGAAGAACCGCATCCCTTTACCATTGCCTCGGCTCCCTCTACGCAGCCTTTACGCTTCTTAATTAAAGAGCTAGGCGACTTCACTGGCCAATTGAAAGCTCGCTTAGTTCAAGGCCAAGCACTGTCTATAGAAGGCCCCTACGGTAACTTTAATTTTTCTGAGAAAAGCCCACAATTATGGTTAGCGGCGGGTGCGGGTATTGCCGCCTTTACCGCCATCTTACAACAGCGAGCCAACACGGCTAATCCGCCCCCTGCCTGCTTGTATTTCTGTTGTGAAGGCGCAGATGCCAACTTTGTTAAGCAACTACAAGTACAGGCTCACAACGCTCAGGTCGATTTTAAACTGATCGATAACACGGTGCAGGACTGCTTGAGCTTTAGCCAACTTCAACAAGAAGTGCCCGATTTATTCAGCCGAGAGATTTATTTCTGCGGTCCGGTTCCGTTTGGCAAAAGCATACAGCAACACTTACAGCAAAATGACTACGATTTACGGCATTTTCACCGCGAGTTGTTTAATTTTCGCTAAGAAACAACAAATTGTTGATCGCTAGTGAATAACTGAGAGCCCTGCTGTTTAACATAGCTTAAGAAACGCTCGGCAATCGGTGACATTGGCCGCGATTTTCGCCGGACTAAATACCACTGGGTTTGGATCGGCAGATGCTCTACCGAAAGTACACTCAAACCAGAGAGTCCGCCGTAACTCAGGGTATGCTCCGATAAAATCGACACCCCTAAACCCGAAATCACCGCGTGCTTAATCGCCTCATTACTCTCAATAGTCATGCGTACATTGGGAGTAATCTGGTGCTCCGCCAAAAAATCGCTTACCGCATGTTCGGTGCCCGAGCCTGTTTCTCGCATCAAAAAGGGATAGCGCGAAAATTCAGCTAAAGAAATGGCGGTTTGCTGGGTTAGCGGATGACGCTCTGGAGCAATGGCCAGCAGGCGGTTGGGTAAGAAGTCGATAAGCTCTAAATCGGGATCTTCAGGTGGATGACTAAATACATAGAAGTCGTCTTCATCGGCTACACTTCGCTCAATAGTTTGAGCGCGGTTCCCTACCTTAAAGGTGATATTTAGCTCAGGAAACTGCTCAGAAAACTCCCCCACCAAGTGAGGAATGAAGTACTGCGCGGTGGTCACCACCGCCAAAGACAACTCGCCTGTTTGCACCCCTTTAAGCTTATCCAGGCGAATATTTAAATACTCAAAACGCCGCAAGATCTCACGGGCTTCTTCCACCACCAGCATACCCGCTTGGGTAAAACGTAAAGTTTTTCCTGAGCTGTAATACAGTTCCAACCCCAGGGTTTGTGCCAGCTTAGTTAACTGCATTGATACCGTAGGCTGAGTTAAATGTAACAACTGTGCCGCTTTGGTAATACTGCCCTGTTCATACACTACCACCAGTAATTCTAGTTGCCTCACGCTGCCAATATGGCGGTGTGAGCGATAAGCATTGAGCATTTGTCTAGTACCAATAATAGATAATCATCTATGAATTATATAATTATTATCTAGTTTTATCTATTTGATATAGATCACATAATCTCGGCGTATTCAACTAAGGGAGAGAAGTAAATGTCTAAAGCTCAATTGATTTTCGGTTTAAGCAGCGGCTTACTACTGGGCGGTGCAGGCGCTAGCGCTTGGCAAGCGGGCTTGATTGGACCCAGCCTATTATTGGTGGGTCTAGGGCTGTGTAGCATTAATGGCGCAGCTTACATCAAGGGTACGCTTCGCTCAGCCAAACCGGCACGCCAACACCTGTTTAATCAGCATCTAGTCTCTGCTTCTAGCCAAAGCGGGAAGTAACCATGCAAATTGATATTGTTGTTGGCTTTTTCGTATTGGGTGCGGTCGCCAAATTACTTAACAGCGATCTTAAACTGCCTAGCGGCTTATACCAAAGCTGTCTGGTATTTTTGCTGTTAGCCATTGGCCTGAAAGGCGGTATCGCGTTAAGCGCCTACGGCTCACTAGATGTTATCCCACAATCTATCGGGGTGGTAATATTTGGTGCCAGTCTACCCTTATTGGCCTTCCCGATTTTATATTACATTGGCGGTTGGTCACGCTTAGATGCAGCCGCTACAGCAGCTCACTATGGTTCGGTAAGTGTTGCCACCTACGCAGTAGCGGTAGCTTATGCGCAATCTTTCGGTTTAGATTACGAAGCCTATTTCGCCCTATTTGTGGCCTTACTCGAAGTCCCAGCCATCATCGTTGGCATCTTAATGGCCAAACGCGGCATTCGCCTATCAGAACTAAAACCAGTATTAATTGAAGCCCTGCTTAACAAAGGCGTCGTTTTATTGCTGGGAGGACTGGCCATTGGAGCTTGGGCAGGCGAGCGCGCCAGCTCAGTAATGCCATTTTTTGGTGAACTATTCCATGGCATATTAGCCTTATTCCTACTCGAAATGGGACGAGTCGCCGCCGAACGCATTGGTGATATTCGTAAGCAAAGTGCCTTTTTACTCAGCTTTGGCATCAGCATGTCGGTACTGGGCGGGATCTTAGGCGGACTGCTGGGTCAGCTGCTGGGTTTCTCCAATGGCGGTATCTTCCTGCTCGCGGTATTAGGCAGTAGCGCCTCCTACATCGCGGTACCGGCCGCCTTTGCGGTAGCACTACCTAAAGCCAACGCCAGCATTTCAATTACCTCGTCACTGGCGATTAGCTTTCCCTTCAACGTATTGGTGGGCATTCCGGTCTATCTAGCGTTAATTCAGCACTTTGGCTAAAGCGATAAGCGAAGGCAACTGCCTTCGCTTAACTGGCGGCGCAAATAAACTTAGCCTGCGCTTTTGCCGCCAGCTCACCAGCTACCTCGATTTGACCAGACAAACAATAAACGCCGCGGCGCTCACTTAACAGTTCGGCGCTCAAACTCATCATACTTCCTAGCGCTATTGGCCTAACAAAACGTACCTTTAGCTCGGCGGTATAGGCTTGTATACCCATGCGAAACAGCTGATGCACCATGGCCGCATCTAATAGGGTGCTGATCATTCCACCATGCAACATCCCTTGATAACCCTGATATTGCTCACCCAAAGCGAGCTCAGCGCTTAGCTGATGTTGATTTAGCGCATGAAAACTCAAGCCTAATGATTGAGGATTGAAACGCGGATCGCCACACACCATGCAGCTTTTGTGACTTTCTGGAGAAAAATTTTGCATATGATTTCCTTAACTTGCTCAACCATTAATAGCATATGCCAAAAATAATTAATAGAAATAATTGGCATATGCCAATTATTGTTATAAGGTAAAAGTGTTAATAAGGAGTCACTATGCCAAGACCAAAGAAAGGCCGTCGCATCTGCGGAAGCGCAGCACACCACTGTTTTAAACCCAATGGCGTGCCATTAAGTAAGCTGAAAAAAATAAGCATTTTACCAGAAGAACTAGAAGCTCTACGTTTAGCTGACTACCTCAACATGAGTCAGCAACAAGCGGCCGAGCAAATGGCCATATCGCGGCAAACCTTTGGCAACATCGTGAATCAAGCTAGATACAAAGTCGCTGCCAGCCTTATTGAAGGTGGCGCCTTACTATTTGATGATAAGGAACAAAACCTATGATTTATGCCATCCCCAGCAAACAAGGGCATTTATGCCAACATTTTACCAAAGCAGAGCAATTTTCATTCATTGACCATAACAATAGTCTGCTCGCCAGCGTCGATAATCCCGCAGCACAGGCCGATGCCTCTTGCCACGACAAAAGCGCGATAGTGCAGTATTTGCAAAGCATGAAGGTAGAAGCCGTGATAATGAAAAACATTGGCGAGCGCCTACTGGGCAAACTGCTCGACGCCGGTCTTAAAGTATTTCAAGTGAATCAAATTCGGCCCTTAGAGTTACTGCTCAGCAGTCCCATGCAGCAGCTCAGCGAGCCAAGCCAAGGGCGCCCATCGATACAGCATGCCAAAAAAGCCGAATCTGGCCAGCAACACCAAAGCTGTTGCCAGCAAAACAGTCATTCCGCAGAGCAACATCGTTGCCATAAAGGAAGGCAGCACGGCCATCACTCAGGCAAACGCTGTTGCCACTAAGCCGCTGTGAGTTGCCGATGAACTAGCGCCATCGGCAGCCTCACCAGTCAAGCCTGATCGCCAGAGCCATTAAATAAGTCGCTTAACTTGTCTGCCAGAAAGTCCATTAATACCCGTATTTTTTTGTTGTACTGAACATCCCGATGACACACTAAGTAAATCGGTAAATCAGGTAATTTAGCATCCAGAACAAGCGCTTCTAAGCCAGCTTGTTGGGCAAGCGTTTGATGAGTCGCCACAATACCGCCTCCTTGCTTGGCTAACTCCAGCTGCAAAGGAAGAAAGTCACAACGAAACAAAAACTGGTGGTTTTTTATCTCGTACCCTAGCTGACGCGCCCCCTCTTCAAATTGGGGGTCTCGGTCATACCCCAGCACGCGATGCTCAAATAAAGCCGCTAAGTCTTTCGGCCGTCCATATTGCTCCAAGTATGCTTTGCTAGCAAAAAAGCCTAGTGGTAAGGAATAGATTTTTCGGCACAGCAAATCCAGCTGACGCGGCTCAAACATACGGATCGCCACATCGGCATCACGCTTATCCAAATTACTGGCTCGATTGCTCACCACCACCTCTAAAGAAAGCTGTGGATAGGCTCGCATAAAAGCGGGTAAAACTTTAGGCAAATAATATAGGGCCAGTAACTCATTCACCGCTAAGCGAACTGAGCCTTGTAAACTAGTCTGCTGCCCGGCAGCTATACGTTGCAAACGCTCGGCACTGGCCTGCATACTTTGACATTCTTCTAATAGGCTTAAGCCGAACTCGGTCAAGCATAAACCCTGAGTACTGCGATTAAACAAACAATGACCTAAGCGCTGCTCCAAAGCCTGCAATTGCCGACTTAAGGTGGGTTGAGACACCTTTAACTGTTGAGCGGCTGAACTCAAACTGCCATGTTGAGCTATCGCCAGAAAGTACTGCCAACCTTGCCAACTCTCTTTATTCATTTTTGTATACCCAAAGATAAAAATCTGCCATTCACTATTTAATTATGAATCATAAAATAGGCTTGTCCAAGGGAGGAACCAACATGAAAAGCGCATTAATACTGGGAATAAGCGGAAACTTTGGCCTACAAATGGCCTTAGCCTTAAAACAAGCCGGCTGGCAAATTAAGGCGTTGTTGCGCCAGCCCAATAAAGCCCCTAGCTGGTTAAGCCAACAACAAATAGTGGTGGGCGATGCCTATCGGCAAAATGATGTAGCTAAGGCGGCGCAACAGGTTGATTTGATAGTGTATGGTTTAAATCCGGCCTACCAACATTGGCATCGGGACGCCTTAAGGCTATTAGAACCCAGCGTAAAAGTGGCCGAGCGACAAGGGTTGAAACTGCTTTTTCCCGGCAATGTGTATAACTTTAGCCCCAGTTCGCGAGCCATCAACGAGTCGCAGACCATGCTAGCCGTCACCGACAAAGGCAAGCTCAGGATCGCCATGGAGCAGCGTTTGTTAAAGGCCAGCCAACAAGGAGCACAAATCACCATTGTTAGAGCCGGCGACTTCATTGGGCCGAATACCCATTTCACTTGGCTCGATCTGCTACTAAAACCACGCCAGCTGCACTTTCAGATGGCCTTCCCCCACTCGCCCGAACACCGCCATTATTGGTCCTACTTACCCGATTTATGCGCCAATAGCGTACACCTGCTAGAACAACAGCAAGCTCATTTTGAACAGTGGCATGATCCCGGTTTAGTACTTAGCCAAGCCGATTGGCAGCGCGCTTTTGCTGCAACCGGCCGAGAATTACGTTGCACTCATTTCGCCTGGTGGCGTTGGCAAGCCCTCTCACCCTTTGTCCCTTTGCTAAGGGAAGTGCTGAAAATGCGTTATCTATGGCAACAAGAGCTTATCCTCAACGGCCAAAAAATGCGTCGCAGTCTAAAAGAAAACCTGCAACAGACGCCTTTAGAAGAGCTGCTTGGACAACTTCAGCAAGTTAAATCAGCCAAGCCATAGCCTAAAACCCTGTACTTTAAGTGGCCGAAAGCCCTAGTTTTATTGCGTGTTTTTTCATTTTTTGCTCACGTCGGAGTATACTGTTGGGCTGTTTTTTAAAAGCTAAAAATTATTCGTGAAGCATCCTATTTTTTCTAAGCAGGGCTGGCCATTTGCGCTGGCTGCTGTGCTAATCATACTGTTAACTTACTTCGCTCTGGTTTACAGCAAAGCCAATTTTGCGGTGAATTCAGATCTTGATCGTTTGGTTAAGCAAGAGGCTCCATGGAAGGATAATTTAGTAAAAACCAGTCAAGCATTTGGTGATACCGACAATACCTTGGTGATTGTCATTGCTGGCGAGCAGCGCCAACAGGTGCAAGAGCTCACCGAGCGTTTAGTCCAAGACTTTAAAGCAGAGCCGATATTTAACGATGTCTTTGCTCCCACTAGCCTCGATTGGTTTAAACAGCAAAGCCTATGGTTTTTACCCGACGATGAGTTTACCACCTTTAATGCCAATTTAGCCGCCCTAATGCCCCACTTACAAGCAGTGATGCAAGCTGAGCAGTTAAGCCACGAAGCGGCCGCCCAACAATGGCTGGCGCAACTCAACCAAGCCATCGAGCAGAATGACCAACCCGCTGCAAGCTTGCTAATAAAAGCGCTTAATCAGGTAGCCGAGAAACAGCAGCAAACAAACGCCGTACCTACAATCGATTGGTTGGCGGTGCTGATGCCCGAGCCAGCCGCCAAGGTTTATCAACTCATTACCCTACAGGCGCAACCCCAGCAAAACCAAAAACAGCCCAATCGTTACATTATGCAGCGTGCTCAACAGGTGATCGCTCCGTACAGTGAACAAAGCGAGCTCAGCATACGCATAACCGGCCAAACCGCCTTGGATTTTGACGAGATAAATGACGCCAACCAAAGTGTTAAGTTGGCTGGCAGCATGTCTTTGATTGGTTTAGTAGTGGTACTGGGCTTTGGCATTCGCTCCTTGCGGATCATTCTGGCCAGTTACAGCGCGGTATTGGTTGGCCTAGTTTGGACTCTCGCTCTCGGGCTGTGGTTGGTTGGTTCTTACAACACCATTTCCATCGTCTTTTTAGTCATGTTTATTGGGCTTGGGGTCGATTTTGCTATTCACTTTTGTCTACGACTTAGAGAAGAACAGGCTAAATACGCGGATAATATGAAAAGCTTACGGGCGGCGCTACGCGGAACCCTATCGCCATTGAGTTTATGTGCTCTCACCTCGGCACTGGGCTTTCTTGGCTTCTACCCTACCGCATATACAGGCTTGGCAGAACTAGGCATTATTTCTGCTGGCGGCATGTTCATGGGTTTACTCGCCACCTTTAGCGTTATACCGGTATTTTTCTGGTTATTTGGCTACCCCAGTGCCAAGCCTAGTCAGACAGTCAAAATTCAGCCCGATGGACAATACTGGCTGGTAGCTCATCATAAATTAGTGCTGAGTATTAGCGCTGTGATAGTTGCTATCTCTGCCTATGGCGCGAGCCAAATGAGCTTTGATTTTTCCACTCTAGCGCTTAAATCCAAGCAGTCTGAATCGGTGCAAACGTTAGAGGAAATTCAAAGCCAAGGCTTAACTTCAAGCTATCAAATGATGATGTTGGCCACTAGCCAACAACAAGCCACCCAGTGGCAGCAGCAACTCAGTCAGCTTTCTGAAGTCAGTAATGTGGTCTCCATCAACTCCTTTTTACCCGCTCAGCGTGAGCAAAAGTCAGCGCAATTGGCCAACAGTTTAGCTCAAGCGAGCATTCCGCCTGCTGCGCCCAGCAGTTGGCCACAGCTACAAAATCAGTTAGCTCAATCCAAAACGCTAAGCCCACAAGCCCAAATGGCCTTGCAGCACAGCAGTGAGCAAGACTTTTATCAACTGCTTTACCAAGCCGCTATCAAGCCAATCGCTAACATGCAACATCAGTTACAACAGCTACAGCAAGCGCCAGCAGCAAGCATAGACACAATGCCTGAAGAGCTCGTTCGGCGTTATAAAAATGAACAGCAGCTATTGGTGGTGGCTTATCCTTCGGGTGATATGCGCGAGGTAGATCAACTCGACCAATTCATAAAAGCGGTACAAGCGATTGCCCCTAACGCCACCGGACGTCCAGTAGCCGAGCAACAAGTGGGTAAAATTATTATTCAAGCTTTCATTCAAGCCAGCAGCTATTCATTTGGCTTGATTTGTTTAGTGCTGTTATTTGCCCTGCGCCACAAACGCGATGTGTTATTAACCTTTATTCCCTTACTATTGGCGGTGCTCTCTACCATGGCGGTGGCTCACTGGACAGGCATGGCACTAAACATGGCCAATATTATCGTGATTCCACTGATCTTTGGTTTAGGCGTGGATAACGGGATCCACATAGTTGAACGCTTTCGCTCGGTGGCCTCGGTACGAGCATTTTATCAGTCTTCCACCCCTAAGGCGGCAATTCTTAGCTCCTTAACTACTATGGCTACCTTTGGCTCACTATTGTTTGCCGAGCACCGAGGAATGTATAGCATTGGTTTCTTGCTTAGCATCGCCATTGGCTTCTTACTACTCTATAGCCTTACCGTGCTACCGGCACTGCTGTTTAGCGTTAAACAACACGCTAAATAAGCTACCACCTAGCTAGCTTAACAGCCCCTAGCAACAGCCCGCTCCTTCACTACAGCAAGGAGCGGGCTACACTCTCTACATCAACCAAACCCTTGGCGAGTTAATTGGTTAGGGCTTTGCTCTAAACTTAACTTTAACAAGTAAAAATAAATGCGCAGTTGCGCTTTTATTCGCCACATTCGCCCTTATATCTAAATAAGTAGCACCCATAGCAAAGGAAGATCGATGACTAACGAATATATTCCACCTAAGGTGTGGACCATGGATACCGAAAATGGCGGCCAGTGGGCCAGTATCAATCGGCCAGACTCAGGTGCCCGCCACCAACAAACCCTCCCGGTAGGCTCAAACCCCTTGCAACTACATTCGATGGCCACGCCCAACGGGCAGAAAGTCACCATTATGTTGGAAGAATTATTACAGCTTGGCATTAGCGAAGCCGAATATGATGCTTACATGATTAACATTGGCGAGGGCGATCAGTTTTCCTCTGGATTTGTTGACATTAACCCCAATTCCAAAATCCCCGCCTTGCTGGATAAGTCGGAAGAGCCCGCCGTTCGCGTGTTTGAATCGGGTGCGATTTTGCTATACCTAGCAGAAAAATTTGGTCACTTCTTACCCAAGCAAGGGGCAGCCAAAACCGAAGTGATAAATTGGTTATTTTGGTTACAAGGCTCGGCTCCCTACTTGGGGGGTGGTTTTGGCCATTTTTACGCCTACGCACCAGAGAAATTCGAGTACCCGATTAACCGTTTTGCCATGGAAACCAAACGCCAGCTCGATGTATTAGACAAACAACTGGCCCAGCATCCCTATATTGCCGGCGAGCACTATTCAATTGCCGACATCGCAATTTGGCCGTGGTACGGCAATTTGGTGCTAGGAAAGCTTTACGATGCAGCTGAGTTTTTAGATGTTACTAGCTATACGCATGTATTACGCTGGGCTAAGCAAGTGGAGCAGCGCACCGCAGTACAGCGCGGCTGCATGGTAAACCGCAGTTGGGGCGAACCATGGGAGCAAGTGCCAGAACGGCATAGTGCCCAAGATATTGATGCGGTATTAAGTCAAAAACCTTAACTCGCTATCGGTCTAAAAACCCTAAGGGTGTTTTTAGACCGGATCAATCTATCGATAACACATGATCACGTTGATGGCTCAAAATGCCCTCACCAATCAACTTATCTAACCAATACGCGTTAATGGTGGCTAGCTCACCATTATCGCGAATCGCCTCAAAGGCCTGCTGCCATTGCGCGTAATCCTCAAAGTTTTTAGACAAACCAATATACACCGGTGAAGTTTTAATAAACGAGACATTTTTAAAACTGCCTTCGGCAATGCCCAGTTCTTTACTCAAAATATGCGTGCCACTGAGATTATAAACAATGGCGTCAACTCGGCCTTTTTCTAGAAAACGCAGGTTTTGCTGATGGTTAGCTGCCAGTTTGTAATTACTTAAACCCTGTTGCTCCACCCATCTGGCTCGAATATCGCCTCTCACTACGCCTATCGAGCCAAAATCTTCTAATTGATTACTATCAAAGTAGCTATCGCTGCGCACAATCACATACCAGCTTTTATGCATCACCGGACCAATCCACTGCAAGTGTTTGTCTCGCTCAGCCGTTTTGGTAAAAGAGAATATGGCTACATTGTCGTTCACCAAGGCGGTTTTTAAGGCTCTTGCCTCTGGCAATACTTCTATCTCAAGCGGTTTTCCCATGTAACCATGCATGGCACGAACAATGTCGACAACATAGCCGCTCACACCCCCATCGTCGTCTAAATAAGCACTGGGAGGTTCGTCTACGGTAATGACTCTAGTCGCAGCCTCAGCAACGGGTAGTAACGCGTAAAACAAAGTCAGAACTAGCACTCTTAGTCGTCTCATGATATGGCGACACCCCCTAACTCTCGACTGACAAGATACTGCTACCAAGTCAAATTCTTACCCATTATGCTAAGTCTAGCTTACAGAAACTCTAGGTATTAAATAAAACACTAAAACCTAGAGAAAATGCAGCATAAAACACAAAAAACTTTAACCCTAAAGGGGTAAAAATCACTGCATGAAAATAGCAAATAAAAACCAACAAAAAATATGAACTGATAGTTTGCGCCAGTTCAATAAAGCAAGATTTCACCACAAGAAATAAAGGTTAGCGCTAGTCATACGACAGTAGATCGGTTATTACTCGTGGCAGTCGCAGATGACTCAGCCCGGTAAGCTTAGTCTCCAGTAGTCGTGACAATATGTTGTGGAAAAAATCTAGCGCAGCAGCTGATTTTATAAGTAAACGCTTAACGCTAATGTTAAATGGCTTACTTCAGCCCTTGCTAGCCATTTAACACAAACATCCGGGCCCTATTAGCGAGTATTTGTCGACCAACACCAAGTGGCTCAATGTTTTAAATAAACATTGAGGTGTTTTACTAAACGCATATAAAACAGTTATTAGCGTCGACTAATATCTAAACAGAATAATGATATTGAGGCCCAAGATGGAAACTACTAACAAACTTCCCAAAGACTTCTTATGGGGCGGAGCAGTAGCAGCCCACCAAGTAGAAGGCGCATGGAATAAAGATGGCAAGGGAGTTAGCATTGTCGATGTGCTGTCAAAAGGCGCCCACGGCGTAGACCGCATCATTACCGATGGCGTGCAAGACGACGTGATGTACCCCAACCATGAAGCCGTTGATTTTTACTCGCACTACAAAGAAGACGTAGCCCTGTTTGCCGAGATGGGTTTCAAATGTTTTCGTACCTCCATTGCTTGGACCCGCATTTTCCCTAATGGTGACGAAACCAGCCCCAATGAAGCCGGGCTGCAATTTTATGATGACCTATTCGATGAACTATTAAAGTACAACATCGAGCCGGTGATCACCCTGTCTCACTTTGAAATGCCGCTGCACCTAGTAAAACACTACGGTGGCTGGCATAACCGTAAATTGATCGATTTCTTTGTTAACTTCAGCCGCTGCGTATTTGAGCGCTACCAAAACAAAGTGAAATACTGGATCACCTTCAACGAAATTAACAACCAACGTAACTGGAAAAACCCCTTGTTTGGATACTGTAATTCGGGGATGAATTACACTGAATTTGAGCATCCAGAACAGGTCATGTATCAGGTATTCCACCACCAGTTTGTCGCCAGCGCTCTGGCCGTAAAAATTGGCCACGACATCAACCCCGAGATGAAAATTGGCAGCATGATCCACATGATGCCGCTGTACCCTGCCACTTGTAAGCCAGAAGACATGATTCAAGCGCAACAATCGATGCGCGAGAAATACCTATTCAGTGATGTTCAAGTGCGTGGTCACTACCCTCGCTACATCGAAAAAGAATGGCAACGCAAAGGCATTCAAGTAGACATGGCCGAAGGTGATGCCGAGATCCTACAGGCGGGCTGTGCCGACTACCTCGCCATTAGTTACTACATGACCAACATTGTTGATGCCGTGCCTCCTACAGACGAAATCAATCCCTTGTTTGGTGCCAGCCGCTTAAATCCGCATTTAGCCGCCTCTGAATGGGGTTGGCAAATCGACCCGGTAGGGCTGCGTTATGCTCTCGCTGAACTCTATGAGCGTTACGAAAAACCGATTTTCATCGTAGAGAACGGCTTTGGTGCAGTAGACAAGATTGAGCCAGGTAAAACCATTAACGACGATTACCGCATTGAATATTTAAGCCGCCATATTGCCGAAATGAAAAAAGCCGTCACCCTCGATGGCGTAGAAGTAATGGGCTACACCCCTTGGGGCTGCATAGACTGCGTTTCTTTCACCACTGGTGAGTACATGAAACGTTATGGCTTTATTTACGTCGATAAACATGATGATGGCAGCGGTGACTTTAGCCGCGCTAAAAAACAAAGTTTTAGCTGGTATCAACAAGTCATCGCCAGTAACGGTGAAATCATCTAAGCAAATAAAAAGGGGCGAATCACTCAGTATTCGCCCCGTTTATTGATGAAGTGTTTAAATCACGCTTGGCGTTGTTGCTCGGGCGTGAAGGAGGCTTCGGCCGCATAGCGATTCGCCAATAGCGCGCAATAAAAAATCTGGATCGGGTGATACAGCATAATCGGAAGCAATATCATGCCCAAGGCGGGATCGGCGGCAAAAATCACCTTCGCCATAGGCACCCCTGCCGCCAAGGTTTTTTTACTGCCACAAAACACCGCCGCTATTTCATCGGGACGGCTAAAACCGACTTTTCTCGCCCCCCACTGAATCAAATGCACCATAAAAAACAACACC
>NZ_JBNKPP010000101.1:0-48277 GCF_050295395.1 Agarivorans sp. | reverse complement strand
GGGGAAAATGGTATTTTTAGCGGTGCTGTTTGTTCTTATTGGCTGTTGCATTGATATTGGCAAGTATCTATTTTGGGCTCAGCGTAAGCGCAGCCATTATTACGGGTTTCTCAGTTTGGTACTTATGGGATTTTCATGGTTGGCAAGCTGTGCCTTCCTCGTTTCTTCTGAGTACAATCTGTTACGTGAATCACAAATCCAGTCTGCACCGTATGTTGCTTTGCAGCAGAAGATAGATGGCATCAAACAGGAGGTTGCTTTTCATGAACGATTGCTTGAAAAACGGCTAAGTAGTTCATATCACAGCCAGTGGAAGCAGGGAGAAGTTACTATTGAAAAACTCGCGGACCTTAAAGCCAAATTAACCGAATTGACAGAAAGTTCCTCCGGGATAGGGCTGGATGTGGCGGTTCAGCATGTTCCCACTACCAAGTTTTTTAATGAAATTAGCCAGATATTAAATGTTAGCAGTAAAGTTACCAGGGCTGTCGGTTATGGCTTGCTAAGCATGTTGCTGGAGGTTGGCACCTTGGGAATGATCAGTCTGCTACATGCTTTTAAATTGGATTCAGCTGTTAAATACCCCTTAGATCCTTCCGGGGGCGAATTGGGGGTGGGAGATGGCGAAAATAATGATGTAGAAACACAACAGATGAAAGCTCGATTGATTTATGACATATTGAAAGGCAATACACCTCCCGTGTTGCGTAGAATCAAAGCGGCTGATTATGGCTTGGGAATTGATGTTATTAGGCAGATACTAAAGGGGTTATATACCGTTGGAGTACTCGAAACCGACAAGCGTAATAGTTATAAACTTGCTGGATCTTTACGAAATGAGCTTATGGAGCCGTCGGGATATGAGTAGAAAAAGAGTGTATCTTGAACAGCGGGTGTTAATAGATATAAAAACAGCCGAAATAGGCAAATATTTATTATAGTCCGAGAGTTAAGTGATCTTCAGGGCGGGTTCCAGCTCGATGTGATTACTCGGAGTTTTTAAAATTACTTCAGCTTGTATCCCCAGTGCATCCCAAGGTATCAATCGAAATATCAAATCGTAAATAATCTGTTGGATCTAGAAATAAAAAAGATGGTACCAGCGGGCGGACTCGAACCGCCACGTTCTCGCGAACGGGGGATTTTGAATCCCCTATGTCTACCAATTTCATCACTCTGGCTTTGTGCCTCGCCTTAGCGAGTGATTGGCATTATAAGGCGCGTTTTTAGATTGGCAAGTGCTTTTTTTGCTAAAGCAGACTAAGTGTTTAAGAATTGCGCGAGCGGGCAATTAATCCTATATTTTGCGGCAAAATCGAACCTAGATTAAGCTCAAACAAATCCATTTTGTTACCATATAACAAATTTTTTGGAGACAAGCACTAATGAGTCAAACCACCGCAGTCAGCCCACAACGTGGCGCTGGTTTTTTTCGTCGTCTTGGCGCTTTTATTTACGATAGCCTAATGACCGTTGCCATTGCGATGGTAGTCAGTATGTTATGCCTCGCGTTGGTCGCAGTAAGCAATAGCATAGGCTTGCTCAAACTTCCCGAAGGCATGGAGCATTCTAGTTACTTAGTGGCACAAATTTGGTTTCAGGGCTTAGTATGGGGCAGCATCATTTTGTTCTACGTTTGGTTTTGGCATAACCATGGCCAAACCATTGGCATGCGGGCTTGGCGCTTACGCGTGCAAAACTACGACGGCTCTAACATTAGTTACACTCAGGCGCTAATCCGCTTATTCACCGCAGCCTTAGGTTTGGGTAACTTAATGGTACTGCTGACCAAAGATAATACCGCCTTTCAAGACATTTGGGGCAAATGCCAAGTGGTGACCTTAGCTAAAAAGTAACAACCAAGCGTCGATAGCTTAGCTCAAAAATACTGTCTAGCGGCAACACCCTTAGGGCAAGAGGCAAATAACAGCTTTGCCCTAAAAAGCAAAGTGATCACACCCGACGATTAATCAAGTAGAAGGCGATACCCAGTACCAAAATGCTGGGAATGGCTGCGCTCAAATAGGGTGGCACCCCATATACCAAGCTCATCGAGCCCAAGACCTGATCAAGAATGTAGTAACTGAAGCCTGCCACCACTCCCAGCATAATCTTGGCTCCCATGCTGGAACTGCGTAAGGGGCCAAATACAAATGACAGAGCCAGCAGCATCATAATGCCCGTTAGTATTGGCATCATGAGCTTACGCGCCAAAGCTAGCTGATAACGCGAAGGATCTTGGCTGTTTTGCTGCAGGTAGGATATGTAAGAGAACATACCAGAAATTGACAAGTCATGCGGTTTTACCGTTACCACGCCCAATTTATCGGGGGTTAAAGTGCTGACCCAGGGGTAATCCTGGATCGGTGTTTGTTGCACTTGCTCATCACTAAAATCCAGTACACGACCGGTTTCGATTAACCAATGATCTTGCTGATAGTTGGCCTTAACGCCCTCGATTTGCTGGTATAGCTCTCCCAAGGCATTAAAGCGATAAATGGTAATATCGAACAGCGTTTGGCTTTCCTGCACTTCACCAATATTCACGAAGCTTTCACCATCTTTAGCCCAAACACCACGCTGTACCGCCACCATGGCACCACCAGATATCTTGCTAGAACGCAATTGTTTCGCCGCCAAATCCGACTGAGGTGCAACATATTCACCTAATAACATCATCACTAGCATCATTGGCACTGCGGTTTTCAGCACCGCCACGGCAATATTAAAACGAGAAAGCCCCGAGCTTTGCATCACTACCAACTCACTGGTACTAGCTAATGAGCCTAAGCCAATCAAGGAGCCTAACAAAGCAGCCATGGGGAAGAACATTTCCAGCTCGCGCGGCACACTCAGCAAAACATACCAAAGAGCATCGGCAATTTGATAATCTCCTTGCCCTACGCTGCCCAGCTGTTCAACGAACTTAACAATCATACTCAAGCTTTGTAGAGTGACTAACACCAGCATGCTAGACATAATAATGGTACGGCCAACATACCAATCAAGAATTCGAAACACAGGCCTGTCCTTTAATTTTTCCGCGCAGCTTTAAGTAGTATTCACTTCGTATAAACAAGTAGCTCATAGCAATCAACAGCATCAGAGCATGCACCGACCAAAGTCCGATCTCTGGTGCCAATTTGCCATCTTCTAAGGCGCTTCGAGCGGCACTCAGCATCAGGTAATAACTTAAATAGAGTAAAATAGCTGGCAACAACTTGGCGTAACGCCCTTGCCTTGGATTCACCGCCGCTAACGGCACCACCATAAAGGTCAAAATGGGAATAGTCAGCGGTAAAGACAAGCGCCATTGCAGCTCAGCAATCTGGTTTAACTCTTGAGAGCCCCATAACTGGGCTGTCGGCATAGAATATAAACGCTGCTGCGAGGGATTACTTTGCTGTTCGCGCAAATACACTTTATAGCGCTCAAAATGCAAAATATTGAAGTCTAGTTGGTCCGGAGCTTGCTCATAACGTTTACCGTCTTTTAGCACCATCCACTGCGAACCATCGGCGCGCCTCTCAATCCCACCTTCTTTGGCCATCACCACCGAAGGACGAGTATCGTCGTCACCACGCGGAGTATGTGCAACAAATACCTTCTCTAAGTGCTGACCTTTGTTCTCAATTTGTTCAACAAAGGTCACCACTCCACCACCTAAAGATTCAAAACGCCCCTGCACCAACACCGAAATACCCGCTTCGGCATCCATTTGGTCAAACAATTTTTGCTCTAAATCATTGGTATAAGGGCTCAAATATAAGGTATTAAATCCGGCAGCAAGGGTCGAAATCAGCCCCAAAATCATGGTATCTCTTAACAATTGAGCGGTACTGTAGCCACAAGCTTGCAATACCACCATCTCACTATCGGCATATAAACGGCCATGAGCCACTAAAACA
Source organism: Agarivorans sp. (assembly GCF_050295395.1). Taxonomy (NCBI): domain Bacteria; kingdom Pseudomonadati; phylum Pseudomonadota; class Gammaproteobacteria; order Alteromonadales; family Alteromonadaceae; genus Agarivorans; species Agarivorans sp. The sequence goes on along the minus strand of NZ_JBNKPP010000101.1, from coordinate 44,369 downwards.
CCGATAAACATGCTAATTGGTAGAATTAGAATCATAAAGGCAGGCATGTTTAACAACATGACTTTCGCAATAATCTCACCTGCAATGTTGCCTTCGGCAGCCTGAGCCAGCACTCGGACAAATTTTTGCGAGGTAAAGATCAACAGCAAAACGGCCAACACTGCGAGTTGTGTTTTTGCTGTTTCTTTAAACAAGTAACGGAATATTAGCACTCAGTCATTCACTTCAAACGTAGAACTTTGCTGGTAATAGCAAATAATTCAGATAAACTTTCTATTTTTAACAGTTTCACATAGCAATATGAGCCTGTATAGCTCATATTTATTTAAACAGTAGCCAGAAATGGTCATTCCGTTGAAACTGGTAGGTTATCTATCTTAACCCAGTTTTGGTGATTGTAGGAGTATTCATGGAGTTTAGCGTAAAAAGCGGTAGTCCGGAGAAGCAACGTAGTGCGTGTATAGTTGTTGGTGTGTACGAACCACGTCGCTTATCCCCAGTTGCCGAACAACTAGATAAAATTAGTGACGGCTACATCAGTGCACTGCTGCGTCGTGGAGACTTAGAAGGTAAAGCGGGTCAGGTCTTGCTATTACATCATGTACCCAACGTACTTAGCGAACGCGTACTATTAGTGGGTTGTGGCAAAGAGCGCGAACTAAATGAACGCCAATACCGCCAAATTATTACCAAAACCATTAATACACTAAATGAAACAGGCTCTATGGAAGCGGTTTGTTTCTTACCTGAGTTACACGTTAAATCACGCAATACCTACTGGAAAGTTCGTCAAGCGGTAGAAACAACCCAAGAAACGCTCTACAGCTTCGATCAATTAAAGAGCAACCGTGAAGAGACTCGTCGTCCGCTACGTAAAATCGTCTTCAACGTACCTACCCGCCGCGAGTTGGCGATTGGCGAAAGCGCAGTACAACACGGTTTAGCCGTTTCACATGGTGTAAAAGACGCTAAAGATTTAGCCAACCTACCCCCCAATATTTGTAATCCTGCTTACTTGGCCGAACAAGCCAAACAGCTAGAAAACAACTACGACAATATTAAAGTCAGCACTCTCGGCGAAGCCGAAATGGCAGAACTCAATATGAACTCCTACTTGGCTGTAGGTCGCGGCTCTGAAAATGAGTCAATTATGAGCATCATTGAGTACTGCGCCCCTGGTTGCGAAGAGCAAAAACCTATCGTATTAGTGGGTAAAGGCCTCACCTTTGATTCCGGCGGTATCTCATTAAAACCCGGTGCTGGCATGGATGAAATGAAATACGACATGGGCGGCGCTGCTAGCGTTTATGGCACCATGAAGGCACTTGCCGAGCTACAGCTGCCGTTGAAAGTAACCGGAATACTAGCGGGTTGTGAAAACATGCCAGGAGGTAACGCTTATCGCCCCGGTGATGTGATTACCACCATGTCAGGCCTTACCGTAGAAGTGCTTAATACCGACGCCGAAGGGCGCATGGTATTGTGTGACGTACTCACCTATGTAGAGCGCTACGAACCAGAGTTGGTGATTGATGTAGCCACCCTAACTGGCGCCTGTGTGATTGCCCTTGGCCACCATACCACCGGCTTAATGACACCACACAATCCTCTTGCTCACGATATCCTAAACTGTGCAGAACAAAGTGGCGATAAAACTTGGCGCTTACCACTAGGCGATGAATATCAAGAGCAATTAGCCAGCAACTTTGCTGACATGGCCAACATCGGTGGTAAAACCGCAGGCTCAATTACCGCCGCCTGTTTCTTATCGCGCTTCGCCAAGAAATATACTTGGGCTCACCTCGATATTGCCGGTACAGCTTGGAAGACAGGTGGCGAGAAAGGTGCCACTGGTCGTCCTGTGCCACTGTTGACCCAGTTCTTAATCACTAAAACAGGTCAAGAAGTCGAAGAATAGCCGTTTACGCAAAGCTTAAAATAGGGAGCAATGGCTCCCTATTTTGCTTTTCTAGCCGCTCTTTTAGGGCGCTAAGTTTGATTGCCGAGCTTATTTCAAACGAGTACTCTCTAGCGTATGAAAGCGAAATTTTATATCATGCCCGATTCGGTCACCACTGACAGCGAAGCGCTCGATAGCATCGCCTGCCAAATATTGGCGCAATACTATCGAGTGGGTGAGCGCATATTGGTATATACCTCATCAAAGCAGCACGCCGAGCGGCTTGACGAACTGTTGTGGCAATTTGAGCCAGAGCAATTTGTGCCGCACAATCTCAGTGGTGAAGGCCCTCAAGGGGGGGCGCCTGTAGAAATAACTTGGCAGGCACCAAGGCAACGTCGCCAGTGCTTGGTGAATCTCACCAACAGCGTGCCCGATTTTGCCAGAAATTTTCAACATATTATTGATTTTGTGCCAGCAGATGAAACCGGTAAAGCTGCGGCAAGAGAACGTTATCGAGTGTATCGCCAACTGGGTCTACAGTTAGACACCGCAGCATACACAAACCCAGAAATTATATAGAGTCAAAACATCCAATGGAAAAGACCTACAACCCAAGCGCTATCGAACAGTCGCTCTATCAAGAATGGGAACAACAGGGCTACTTTAAGCCAAACGGCGATAGCTCAAAATCGGCTTATAGCATCATGATCCCGCCGCCAAACGTGACTGGCAGCTTGCATATGGGACATGCATTCCAAGACACCATTATGGATACCTTAATTCGTTACCAACGGATGCAGGGTAAGAACACCCTATGGCAAGTTGGTACCGACCACGCGGGGATTGCTACCCAAATGGTGGTTGAGCGTAAAATTGCAGCCGAAGAAGGTAAAACTAAACACGACTACGGACGTGATGCCTTCATCGACAAAATCTGGGATTGGAAGGCAGAGTCTGGCGGCACTATTACCAAGCAGTTACGTCGTTTGGGCGCCTCGGTAGACTGGGAACGCGAACGCTTCACCATGGATGAAGGCATGTCAAAAGCAGTCGAGGAAGCCTTTGTTCGCCTCTACGAAGACGACCTTATCTACCGTGGTAAACGCTTGGTAAACTGGGATCCTAAACTGCACACCGCGATTTCCGATTTAGAAGTGGAAAACCGCGAGCAAAAAGGCTTCATGTGGCACCTGCGCTACCCACTAGCCGATGGCGAGACCACCAGCGAAGGTAAAGATTACTTAGTGGTAGCCACGACTCGCCCAGAAACCATGTTAGGTGATACTGGGGTAGCGGTTAACCCTGAAGATCCTCGCTACAACAGCCTCATTGGCAAATTTATTGAGCTGCCTTTAGTGGGTCGCCGTATTCCGATTGTTGGAGACGAGCACGCCGACATGGAAAAAGGCACTGGCTGTGTGAAAATAACTCCCGCTCACGACTTTAACGACTGTGAAGTAGGTAAACGCCACCAGCTACCGATGATCAACATTCTTACCCTGAATGCTGACATTCGTGAGGCCGCTGAAGTGTTCACCAGCAATGGTGAGCCATCTGATGTTTATTCAACAGCCATTCCCCAAGAGTATCAAGGTTTAGAGCGCTTTGAAGCACGTAAAGCGATTGTGGCTAAATTTGATGAGCTAGGTCTGCTTGAAGAAGTCGCCGAGCACAATAATACCGTACCTTACGGTGATCGTGGTGGCGTGGTGATTGAGCCAATGTTAACCGACCAATGGTATGTTCGCGCTGCACCTTTGGCTAAAACGGCCACCGAAGCGGTTGAAAACGGCGATATAAAATTTGTCCCGCAGCAATACGAGAACATGTATTTCTCTTGGATGCGCGATATTCAAGACTGGTGTATTTCTCGCCAATTATGGTGGGGCCATCGTATTCCCGCTTGGTATGACGCAGAAGGCAAGGTTTACGTTGGCCGTAACGAAGCCGAAGTGCGTGCCAAACACAACTTGGGCGACGAGCTAAGCTTAACTCGAGACGAAGACGTGCTAGATACGTGGTTCTCTTCCGGTTTATGGACCTTCGCCACTCAAGGTTGGCCAGAGAAAACTGAAAACTTAGCCACCTTCCACCCGAGTGATGTATTGGTTACCGGTTTCGATATCATTTTCTTCTGGGTAGCCAGAATGATCATGATGACCATGTACTTCATTAAAGATGAAAATAACCAGCCACAAGTGCCATTTAAAACGGTATATGTGACCGGCCTTATTCGTGATGAAAATGGCGATAAGATGTCTAAATCTAAAGGTAATGTGCTGGATCCTTTAGACATGATCGATGGCATTGATTTAGAAAGCCTAGTAGCCAAGCGCTGTGGCAACATGATGCAGCCGCAATTGGCTAAGAAAATTGAGAAAGATACCCGTAAAACCTTTGAAAATGGCATCGAAGCCCACGGTACCGATGCTCTGCGTTTCACCCTCGCAGCCATGGCCACTACCGGCCGTGACATCAACTGGGATATGAATCGTTTAGAAGGTTACCGTAACTTCTGTAACAAGCTGTGGAATGCCAGCCGTTACGTATTAATGAACACCCAAGAGCAAGACTGCGGTAAAGACGGTGGCGAAATGGAATTCTCTCTAGCCGACCGCTGGATTGAAGGCCAATACCAACAAACCATTAAAGCTTACCGTGAAGCCTTAGACAGCTTCCGCTTTGATATTGCCGCCCAGCATATTTACGATTTCACTTGGAACCAATTCTGTGGCTGGTACTTAGAGTTAACTAAACCGGTATTGTTTAAAGGCACAGAAGCACAACAACGTGGTACACGCTTTACCTTATTAAAAGTATTGGAAAGCTTGCTGCGCTTAATGCACCCAATCACGCCCTACATCACCGAAACTATCTGGCGTCAGGTGGCTCCGTTAACCGGTAAAGCTAACGCAACTGATAGCATCATGTTGCAAAGCTTCCCTGAGTACGACGCCAGCCGTATCGACCAAGCTGCCGTGGCTGACTTGGAATGGCTCAAGCACTTTATTATAGCGATCCGTAACATTCGTGGTGAAATGGACATTAGCCCAAATAAACCGCTGAATGTATTACTGAAAAACGCATCAAATGAAGATTTGCGACGCTTAAGCGACAACGCGCCTTTCTTAGCCTCGTTAGCTAAACTGGAAAGCACTCAGCCGCTAGCAGACGGTGAACAAGCGCCAGCCTCTGCCACAGCGATTTTAGGTGGTATGGAAATTCTTATTCCTATGGCGGGCCTGATCGACAAAGAAGCCGAATTGAGCCGTATTGCCAAACAGCTAGAAAAGCTTGAGAAAGAGCTAAGTAAAGTAACGGGTAAACTGTCCAACCAAAAATTTGTGGCTAATGCGCCAGCGCAAGTGATTGCCAAAGAACAAGCCAAGCAGCAAGAAATGGAAGCCACTAAAGCTAAACTTGTTGAACAACAAGCGACCATTGCAGCACTGTAATTAGAGCAACATCATCAAGTCCTCCACTGGGGGACTTTTTTGTTTGTGGAAATGAAAATATGAATAAAAGTTTAGTCACCAACCTCATCGCCCTAGCTCTGGTAGGCTATGGCTACTTTGCTGAGCAAAGCTTGGTCTTTTCGATCGGCTTGTTCGCTCTCTCCGGCGCGGCAACCAATTGGATAGCCATTCATATGCTATTTGAAAAGGTTCCCGGCTTATACGGCTCAGGCGTGATTGCGGCACGCTTTGATGACTTTAGACAGGGTATTAAACAACTGATGTTGACCCAGTTTTTCACCGCCGAAAACATCGACCGTTTTCTTTCCGATGCCAGTGGTAAAGCGGTACAACTGGATTTGCGTCCGGTCATCGATAAAACCGACTTCAGCCCGGCCTATCACGCTCTGGTTGAGACCATCGAGAACTCATCTTTTGGCGGCATGTTAGCCATGTTTGGAGGTAAGGAAGCGCTTACCCCCTTAGAACAGCCCTTTGTTGAAAAGCTAAAAAACGCAGTGATTGAAATCAGCCAAGATGAACAGTTTAGTGAAGCGCTGCGCGAAGAGTTGGAACAACCTGAGCACCTAGGGGATGTACAGCAAAAAATCACCGTAATTATCGAGCAGCGCCTGGCTGAATTAACCCCACAATTAGTTAAGCAAATTATTCAGCAAATGATCCGCCAACATCTAGGGTGGTTAGTCATTTGGGGTGGCGTATTTGGCGGCCTATTTGGCCTGGTCAATGGCTTGCTATAAAACCCCATAGAAGCGTGTTAATCACGCTTCTTAATTTGATATTTGGTAAATAATGCGGCTAATTCTCCACCGTCAATAATCGCCTTTAAGGCACTAGACAGCTCTTCCATACGCCCAGCTAATGGGGATTGTTTAGATACTGCAAGGTAGACTGGGCGCTCGGTACTATGCACGTACTCGGCATGGTTAAAATACAGGAACAAACCAGCACGCTGTAAATAGGCATCTCCTTCCGCGCAGGACATCAGCACCGTATCAACCCGACCACCACGCAATAAGCGAAATAAAGCTTGGTCATCAATCGCATAATGCTTATCCACACGCAGATCGTCATCAAACGGACTAAAATACACAACGTCACTCTGTACCCCTACCTTAAGGGCATAAAGGTCCTGATAATCGGTCAACTTAACAGAATGGTTTTTATTTAGATAAAAACAGTGGTGTTGTTGGGTTCGATATGGCGGCTCAACAAAAATCATGTAACGTTCACGCTCGGCATTACGGTATAAGCCCGTCATGACGTCGCTTTCACCAAGTTGCATGTGTTTAAGACAGCGCTTCCAACCGCAATTTTTAGTTTCCAGCGTCAAATTTAGCCGCGCACCCAATTGCTCCAGCAAATCTATCTCTAAGCCGTATAAACTACCATCGGCTCGTTCCATACGCCAAGGCGGCCAATGGGCATTAGCCGTTTTCAAACTGGTTTGCGCAAGCACGCTACCACAGCAAACACTAAGCAAAAAAAATAAGACTGTTTTCACCGCCACTCCTATAGCGATTGTTCTCTCGTCATTGTAGTAAAAAACGACGCTAAAGCGTCGTTTAATTTGTTATTTCACAACCAATTGATGACTAATTTATAACTAGTTGATAACTAATTGTTAGACTCTTCGCCTGACTCAAAATAAGTACCCCAGCCATCATAGATAACCTGATGTTTATCAGCAATTTTAGCCAAGGTTTCAATGTCTCGCTTGATACCATCGGCAGCTAAAGGCGCTTCAACGATGACATCGAAACACCACAACTGGGTTCCATCTTCTAATTCAGCTTCTTCGGCATCACTCACTTCAAAACCAGCCTTAAATACATCCACCGCCGCCTTTTCCAATACTTTGAAGTCTTGGCTAGCCAGATGATGCTCAATGGTGTATTCCGCATCGGGATCACTACCGTCGGCTAGTAACTCTTGAATGATAAAATCTGTTTCTTCCTGCCAATCGGCAATGACTTGTTGAAGGCTCATAGTCTTTTCCAAGATTCAGTTAATGTTTGTTTGCTTGTTGCTGATGCACACTTTGGTAATCCGCGGCTTCGCCGCGTGCTTCCATGGTTAGCTCATAGATGCGTTGTTCCATAGTATCGTGTAAGTGGCGAATTTCAGTACGTAAATTGTCTTTCCACAAACCAACGTCAATCGGTTTTCCTACCTCCACAATTACCTTACCGTTTTTCCAACGATTCAGCTTAATTTGCCCATGTGTAGAAGAACAGCAAATAGGAAGTACCGGCACCTTAGCTTGCATGGCTAAGTGAAAAGCCCCGGTTTTAAAAGCCTGTAGGCCACGGCCGTAACTACGCGTCCCTTCGGGGAACATCCACACCGACAAGTGGCGTTGGTCTATCGCTGAAGCCGCCTGTTTAATGGTATCGGCCGCCTTATTACGGCGATCTCGGTCAATCAGAATATTGCCGGTAATCCAATAAATCTGCCCAAAAAAAGGAATTTTAGCCAAACTTTTCTTGCCGATAGACACCACTCCTTTGCGCAATGCAAAGGGTAAGGTAAACATGTCGTAGCTATTTTGGTGATTAGCAATCCAAACCGCTTTATCCGGCAAGTTTTGACTTTGATGACGAACTTCGACATCGATACCCACAAAGTAACCACATTTAGCAATCAGCACACCAATTTGGTGTACCAAGTCTGGATGACGTGGTCTGGTCAAACAATATAGGATCACAAATGGAAATGCGCTCAGCATCAACACAGTGATAAACACAATTCGAATTACGGCTAACATGTCACCCCCAATAAATGAGCACGCAGTATACGCGCTGTCAATTAGGTGAACAAGTGTAAGCCGAAAAACTTAAACTAAGCTTCATCTGGCTGAATATCATCATTGGCATCATTGAGCGTTTCCACTTCAACCGCATCTACTCTTTGCAAGCCGCGTGGTAATTTATTGCCGCGCCGTCCTCGCTCACCACGATAATGATCTAAGTCACTCGGCTTCAAGGTGAGTTTACGCTTACCCGCATACAGGGTAACGGCAGCATCGGCTGGCACCACATTCAACAAGGTGACGTACTCCTCACGATTTTTCACTCGTGCGCTAGGAATACTAATCAACTTATTCCCTTTACCCTTAGCCAACTCTGGCAAGCTAGTAAGAGGAAAGACCAACATTCGCCCTTCGTTGGATATCGCCAAACAACTATCACTTTGGTAATCGTTCACCTTAATCGGTGCCAATACCTTACTGCCAGCGGGCAAGTTCAAATAGGCTTTACCGTTTTTGTTCTTGCTCAGCATATCGGCATATTTACCGATGAAGCCATAACCCGCATCTGATGCAATTAAGTAACGCTGTTCATCGTCGTTCATCACCACATGGGCAAACATCTCGCCAGGAGCAGGATTAAAGCGCCCAGTCAGAGGCTCTCCCTGACTACGCGCCGACGGCAGGGTGTGCGAGTCTAGCGAGTAGCTGCGCCCTGCGGTATCAATAAACACAGCCTGCTGATTACTGCGGCCATTAGCGCTGGCTAAGAACTTATCCCCCGCCTTGTAGCTTAAGCCTTGAGCATCAACATCATGGCCTTTAGCCGCACGCGCCCAGCCTTTCTCCGATAACACCACGGTGATGGCTTCATTAGGCATTAGCTCTTTTTCACTCAAGGCTTTCGCTTCTGAACGCTCAACCAAAGGTGAACGGCGCTCATCACCATACTTTTCAGCATCGGCTAGTAGCTCTTTCTTAAGCAAGGTGTTCATGCGTCGCTCACTACCTAATAGCTTTTCGAGTTTATCTCTTTCCTCGGCTAATTCGGCTTGCTCGCCACGGATCTTAATTTCTTCGAGCTTGGCTAACTGGCGTAACTTGATTTCAAGTATGGCTTCAGCCTGTTTATCCGATAAACCAAAACGAGCCATTAAGGCGGCTTTGGGTTCATCTTCAGTTCTTATGATTTCAATAACTTCATCGATATTGAGGAAGGCGATCAATAAACCATCCAAAATATGTAAACGGGCTAATACCTTATCTAAACGGTATTGCAAACGACGGCGCACCACATCACGACGATAACGTAGCCACTCATTCAGGATTTGCAACAAGCCCTTCACCTGAGGACGACCATCCAAACCCAGCATATTTAAGTTAACGCGGTAGTTACGCTCTAAATCGGTAGAAGCGAATAGGTGATTCATTAACTGGTCAATATCAACCCGATTTGAGCGTGGCACCACCACTATACGGGTGGGATTCTCATGGTCGGATTCATCCCGAAGATCTACCACCATCGGCAGTTTCTTTGCCTGCATTTGCGCGGCAATTTGTTCTAAAACTTTTGCCCCAGAAACTTGATGCGGCAAAGCAGTAATCACCACTTCACCCTCTTCACTATGGAAAACTGCACGCATTTTTACTGAGCCGCGTCCGGTCTCATAAATTTTTCGAATATCTCTAGCCGGAGTAATAATTTCCGCTTCAGTAGGGTAGTCTGGCCCCTTAACATAACCCAGTAAGTCTTCAAGACTAGCCTTGGGCGAATCTAATAGATGCACACAAGCGTTGGCCACTTCCCTCACATTGTGAGGAGGAATATCGGTAGCCATACCCACCGCGATGCCAGTAACGCCGTTCAGTAATATATGAGGTAAACGCGCCGGTAAAATTTTCGGTTCGCTCATGGTGCCATCAAAATTAGGTACCCAATCACAGGTTCCTTGGCCTAATTCACTTAATAAAACTTCCGAAAACTTCGACAACTTGGCTTCGGTATAGCGCATCGCTGCAAAAGATTTAGGATCGTCCGGCGCCCCCCAGTTACCTTGACCATCAACGAGGGGATAGCGATAAGAAAAGGGCTGGGCCATTAATACCATGGCTTCATAACAGGCAGAGTCGCCATGCGGGTGATACTTACCCAGTACATCCCCCACAGTACGTGCCGATTTCTTATATTTGGCATTGGCCGATAAGCCTAGCTCTGACATGGCGTAAATAATACGGCGCTGCACCGGTTTTAAGCCGTCGCCAATATGTGGCAAAGCGCGATCCATGATCACGTACATGGAATAGTTTAAATACGCCTGCTCAGTAAACTGACTCATAGGGAGACGTTCAACGCCCTCTAGACTGAGCTCATTCGCATCACTCATGCTTGAATAACCTTTTATGTTCCTTGCAAAGCCAGCACAGCTGAAGCTTTGTCAAATTGCCAGAAATAGCGTGCGCTAGCTGGTTTACCTATGTAGTAGCCTTGCGAGTAATCAACTCCCAAGCTGATCAATTCGTTGTTAAGAGCTTCTGACTCAACAAACTCTGCAATTGTTTTGTGCCCCAGTTTGTTGGCAATGCCCACCAGTGCTTGAATAAACACGCGGTCTTGATGCTGGTTAAGAATTTCTCGCACAAACGAACCATCAATTTTAAGAAAATCAAAGGGAAGCTGTTTAAGCGAGTGGAATGATGAATAACCCACACCGAAGTCATCGAGGGCAATCGCACAACCCAAGGACTTAAGTCGCAAGATGTGCTCCTCGGCCTGTTTCATATTTGGCAGGGCGGCGGTTTCGGTAATTTCAAAAATAATCATATCACCGGTAATATTGCGACTAACGAACTCGCGAGCAATCCGCGAAATTACCTTTTCACTGCAGAAGGAGCGAGCCGATAAGTTTATCGCTAAGCGATCTTTATAGCCATTACGCAGATTGGTTTCCATTTGCTGTAAGGCCTGTTGAACCACCCATAAATCAATTTTATCAATCTGGCCGTTCTTTTCGGCCGCTAAAATAAGTTGATAAGGTGAGTGTAATTGGCCCAACTCATCTCGTACTCGCAGTAATACTTCGTAGTGCTCTACTTTATTTTGGCTATTATTCATAATCGGCTGGTAGACCAATTCCAAACTGTCACGCTCAATCGCATTCTGCGCCAGGTCTAGCCAGTAGTGTTTCTTTGCCAGTTCACTGTCGGCGGTTTCAGCTTGAAAGCTCACCACGCAGTTTTTACCTTGTTCTTTGGCTTGGTTATTACAAATATCGGCTTTGGCCATCAAGTCTTCAAAGCTGTTGCCATGTTCGGGAAATGCCACAATGCCAACACACGCCGCGGCGGTATGAATAATGTTATGTCCCGGTACACTCACCTGAGCCAATATACTAATAATACGTTGCGCCACTACCTCGGCATAAACCAAACTGGTGCCTTCTAAATAAATGGCAAACTCATCACCACTGATGCGTGCAAGCAAAGTATTATTAGGCAGTAATTTCTCTAAACTAGACGAAACCTGGCGCAGCATTTCATCACCCGCCCCATGGCCACTAATGTCATTAACATATTTGAAATTGTCTAAATCAACCATTAGCAAACAGCCATGCCGTTTGTGTTCAACCTTCTGATTAACCATCCTTTCAAATTTGCGCCGATTAGGTAAATCGGTGAGGCCGTCATAGTTAGCCACCCACTCTAACTCTTCAGCACGGCTTTTAAGTTGCTGTTCTAAGGCCTCTAGTTGGTAGGAAAGACGCACCAAAGCATGGTTCAGTTCGTCGGACTCATCTTGCACCAAACGGCGTTTATTGGGCTTTAAGTTACGCCGAAATAGATTATGTGATGAGCGCGCTAACAGCGGCAGATTGTCAATGGTTCGGCGAACTCGGCGAAATGGCGGGCTGAGCGCAAATACCACTATCGCACCGGCAAAAAATAACGCCGCTATACCAAACAAAAAATTATTATAATCGGCCCGTTTTAATTGCGAAACCTGAGTGCTAATGTCATTGATCACCGCATAATACACAGGGCGACTATGGCTAGTGCTATTAACCCGAAAGGCGTGTAGTTCAAACAAGCCCAGTTGGCCGGTCATTTGCTCGACACCGTTAACAATATCTTCGGCCACCAGCTGTTTAACAATGGCTTGAATGGCCGTTTTAAAAGCCGACTCGGCATAAAGTAAACTGACGCTTTGGTCGCTATTTAGCTCAACCAGGAAGTGATGGCTACTTTGGCTGGCAGGAAACAGCTCTAATAAGCGTAATGAATCCAAACTATAGAAAATCCGATAATGTTCATTGCCATCGGCCAACTCTAAATCTGTAGCCATAATCAGCCGACAGGTTAAGGGACAGTCTAATAACCATTTTTGCTCTGGATTATCAGCAGCAGAGAGCATCCACTCCAGCGCTTTCTCACTGTGGGCGATGTAACCAAACTCGTACTTTAGGCCTTGCTGGCTATCAATCACACTGACGCTACGGATCGGCAACTCACTATTAGAATGTAAGTCCTGCCAGTAAGAATCAAAAATAGCGTCTAGTTGCTCAGTTTGTCCGGAATCTAGTTGATTAAAACGATAGGATTGAGTCTGCGTGACGCTTTGCAAACGACTACGCACATCCCGATAATAACGTTGTAATTGATATTGTTGATTCTCAATAACTTGAGAGCGTCCTTGCAGAAAAAAGCTTTTGAGATTGTCGTGATTAAAGCCGATTAAGCCCACCAGCGTGATCAGCAAAACGCCGCACAGCAGTATTAGCGCCTTACTGGTTAGGCCCAATCGAAAATCACGTATACTCATGCCATTCCCTATACTAAGTCAGAGGCCATATCACCTTTCGCTTCCAACCACTGCTTACGGTCAGAGGCGCGTTTCTTAGCCAGCAACATATCCATTAACTGCAAGGTCGCTTGTTCTTCATCCACGGTTAACTGAACTAAACGACGGGTATTTGGATCCATGGTGGTTTCACGCAACTGCAGTGGGTTCATTTCACCCAAACCTTTAAAGCGTTGCACATTCACTTTACCGCGCTTTTTCTCTGCTTCAATGCGATCCAAAATGCCCTGCTTTTCATCTTCATCGAGGGCGTAAAAGACGTCTTTTCCCACATCGATACGATATAACGGAGGCATCGCAACATAGATATGGCCATTTTCCACTAGGGTTCTGAAGTGCATCATAAATAAGGCACACAACAAGGTGGCGATGTGCAAACCATCAGAGTCGGCGTCGGCCAAAATACAAATTTTGCCGTAACGTAAACCGCTTAAGTCCTTGCTGTCTGGGTCTATACCTATCGCCACTGAAATATCATGGACTTCTTGTGAGCCTAATACTTCGCTGGCATCCACTTCCCAAGTATTCAGGATTTTTCCGCGCAGTGGCATCACCGCTTGAAACTCACGCTCCCTCGCTTGCTTGGCACTGCCACCCGCAGAGTCCCCTTCCACTAAAAACAGTTCCCCGGCCATGGGATCTTGGCTGGTACAATCGGTGAGCTTACCCGGCAGCGCAGGGCCAGAAGTCACTTTCTTACGAGCAATTTTTTTACTGGAGCGAAGCCGACGCTGGGCATTACTAATAAACAGTTCCGCCAGCAACTCGGCTTGATCGGTATGAGTATTAAGCCACAGGCTAAAAGCGTCTTTAACAATACCTGAAACAAAGGCTGCCGACTGACGCGACGATAAACGCTCTTTGGTTTGTCCGGCAAATTGTGGATCCTGCATTTTTACCGACAACACATAACAGCAGCGCTCCCAAACATCATCTGGGCTTAGCTTTAGACCTCTGGGGAGGATATTACGAAACTCGCAAAACTCACGCATCGCATCCAGCAAACCTTGGCGCAAACCATTCACATGAGTACCACCTTGCGCGGTGGGGATCAGGTTCACATAACTCTCGGTGATACTCTCACCGCCTTCGGGTAACCAACTCACGGCCCAGTCTACCGCTTCATCTTTACTAGCAAAGGTGCCGGTAAACGGATCTTCTGGCAAACTGAGGTAGTCGGAAAATGATTGGCTTAAATAATCTTTTAGCCCATCTTCGAAGTACCACTCATCACTGGTTTTGCTGATTTTATCAACAAATTTAATATTCAGACCGGGACACAATACCGCCTTAGCGCGTAATAAGTGACGTAAGCGGCTTACTGAAAATTTAGGGCTATCAAAATAGCTTGCGGTGGGCCAAAAGCGCACCCGGGTACCGGTATTACGCTTACCAACGGTGCCAGTAACGCTCAGCTCTTGCACCTTGTCACCATGTTCAAAAGCCATTTCAAAGACTTGGCTATCGCGTTTAACTTGCACCTCAACCCGAGACGACAAGGCATTCACTACCGAGATCCCCACCCCGTGTAGACCACCGGAGAACTGATAGTTGTCGTTACTAAACTTACCGCCAGCATGTAGGCGGGTAAAAATCAGTTCCACCCCACTGACTTTTTCTTCGGGGTGAATATCGGTGGGCATGCCACGGCCATCATCAACTACTTCAATAGATTGATCTTCAAATAAGGTAACCGTAATAGCTCTGGCGTAACCCGCCAAGGCTTCATCAACACTGTTATCGATAACCTCTTGAGCGAGGTGGTTGGGACGAGTGGTATCGGTATACATTCCCGGACGGCGCTTAACCGGGTCTAAACCACTTAATACTTCAATAGAGTCTGAATTATATTGATCAGCCATGATAGAAATTGTTACCTAAGTGCCAAAAAATCGAGGATGGCGGCACAGTGTTGTTCAAAACCTTGAAAACTGTGGTCACCGCCTTCTTCTATGGTGAAATTTGCTCCCTTATACTCTGTGACGGCCAAGCTAAAGTCCAGCACTTCATCGGCGGTTTGCAACATCACCCAAAGCCGCTGCTGACAGCTCAGTTCGGTGACTTCTAAATCTTTTAATTGCTGAATATGCTGTTCTTCTAAAAAGTAACGCTGCTGGGTATAAGGGTTAACTTGCTCACCCAAAAAATTTTTGAGTAAACGGTAAGGTTTTACAGCAGGGTTAACTAACACCGCTTTAGCGCCAGTTAATTGAGCAACTCGGGTCGCTAAGAAACCACCTAAAGAACTGCCTACAACGGCCAGTTTTTGTTGGCGATGTTGTTGTAACAACTGTTCAATTTGCTGCCAAGCTGCTAGAGGGTGACAAGCCAGTTGCGGGCAAACAAACTGAATTTTCGGTTCACAAGCTTGCAGGTAATCGGCCATTGCTTGGGCTTTGGCCGAATTGGGCGAACTATTAAATCCGTGTAAGTACAATAATACCGATGGGGACTCCACTCAATAACCTTTCGATTTGGGATCTGGAAGGAAGCTACGCTCTGACAGACGACGTAGGCGAGTAGCAATTCGCCCTTCAGGAGTGAGCTGCAAATAACGCCAGCCTGGTTGCTGATGATCTAAGGCAAAATTGGCGGAGAGAGGTAAAAACTGGATACAGGTACTGGGCGTAGCGATAAACGCGACCCCATCAAACTGAAACTCATAGTTTTGATGAACATGACCAAACACCACCCCTCGCACATTGGGGAAATCAGCGATAGCCTCAAAAAACTGTGCTGCATTTTTCAAATTATGCTGATCCAACCACTTACTACCTACCGGAATGGCCTGATGGTGCATGGCAATTAATACATGTTTATTGGGGTATTCGCTTAAGGCCTGTTTAAGCTCATCGATTTGCCGCTGGCTCATCATTCCATGCGGGGAACCTTCAACTTGAGTATCAAGCATTAATACTTGCCAATGTTCACTAATCAGTTGCTTGGCACCCAATACACCATGTTGCTCAAGCGTTTGCATGTTAGCCTGCATATCGTGATTCCCCGGTAACCAAACACAGGGGCGCTGCAATTGAGCAATGCTTTCGGCAAAGCGTTGATAAGAGGCCTTACTATGATCCTGAGACAAATCGCCAGTCGCAAGAATATAGTCAAACCGAATACCATCGTTTTTAATGTCGTTTAATACTGCCTGAAAACTTGCATTGGTATTGACCCCCAATAAACCGGTTTGCTCATCGGCAAACAGGTGGGTATCGGTCACTTGCAATAAATGCACGCATCCGTCTTCGGCTGTTGTTATGTTTAATTTAGTTAGTGCCACAATCTTATCTAGTTGTTCGCTTAGGCAAACTCAACTTTCATCCGCTGTTTTAAACAAAATAGCAACCAGTCGTTAAGGAACTGATTTGTTTGATGCTTTTCATCTTGGTGATGCATCTTTTTATTCGGGTAATCATAGCGTGGTTTTAGCTTATAAATCTGCTGACTAGCACACACTTCCGCCAACCGTGCGTCGTGGTATAAACGCACTAATAGCTGCGGTTGCAGGTAGTGAAAAGCTTGACTGTTAGCTTGCCTAATCTCATACAACGAGGTGTATCGAGTACGCTCTTTACTTTCTAGGAGATAATTTTCTCCCAAGTGTGGCCGCAGGATAAGCTTTTCGCCGACGTCTAAAGCGGCCGGAAAAAGCCGAGTCATCAAGCCGTAATTTGCCGCATAAAGCTGCATCAGCTTGTCTAAATTTACCCGATAAGAACTTGGCCCACCGCTACTAGCCATCACCCTCGCCGCCATTTTGCCATTGCTGCATCACTTTCTGCAAATTAAGCTGCAACCATTGAATCGCAATCACCGCAGCTGCGTTATCAATTAGGCCGTTTTGTACCCACTCGAAGGCTTGTTCCCGCTTAATCACTTTAACCAAAATATCTTCGTTCTCCTTGTCTAAACCGAAAACGCCGCCGGCTTCACTGGCATCCACTTCGCCAAGATATAAATGCACTCGCTCACTCAAGCCACCAGCTCCAGGTAAAAAGCTATTACAAGCCAGCACACGTTTCACCAACAAGCCCGCTTCTTCCTCGGCTTCGCGTACCGCCACCTCTTGCGGAGATTCGCTACTATCGAGCATGCCAGCAACAATCTCCAACAACCAAGGGCTGGCCCCAGTTTCCACGGCACCAATACGAAATTGCTCAACCAGCACCACACTATCAAGCTTTGGATCAAACAACAAAATTCCCGCAGCATGGCCCCTATCCATCATCTCGCGTTGGATCCAATCACTCCATCCGCCTCGATATAAGCGATGGCGCAGGGTATAGCGCTGCAATTTAAAAAAGCCTCGGTAAAGATCTTCTACTTGTTTAATTTCAAGATCTTGATGAGAAAACTGACTGTAAGTGGTTGTTTTTGACATTTAATTGCGTCTCCCTGACCCCAGCTGAAGGTATAATTGAGGATTGTTGTTGATCGAACAGCTAGGGCCTGTTGACCTTTCGCGGTAAATTTTTGTTCGAGATAAAAGCGTTTTAATCGCGACGAGAGGTTTGTAGCCTAGCATTCTAAGCAAAACAGCTCTCAACAAAGAGTAAAACGCTTTTAGCCGAACCCTTCGGGCAGCGTTTGTGGGGGCTTTCTACTACCTTATCGGCGTATCAGGTAGAATAACTACATTGCAAAGCCTCTGCCTTGTATAAAAACCCCCACAAACGGCTGCAAAAAACATCTCGAAAGCTCAACAGGTCCTAATAAACATAAATTAATGAATGTTCTTTACAATCTAGGTCTTACTCTAGAAATCAAGCTGGTATAGACTAGCATTAATTAGGCCGTGTTAAATTTAATACCCAGTCTACATAAAATTAATGACTCATACCGAATAACCTCGCGACACAGAAGCGACCAAAGGAAAGGCGTAATGAAGCTGAAAATAAAATCGTTAATCTTAGCTTGTGGTATTAGCCCTTTGGCTTTCCAAGCTCAAGCTGATGATCTCTTGCAAATTTATCAACTCGCTCAGGAAAAAGATCCTGTTATTTTACAAAGTAAAGCTCAAAGAGATGTAGCTTTTGAGCAAATAACAGAAAGTCGCGCTTCGTTGCTGCCGCAAATCGGCTTTTCGGCTGGCGCAAAATACACTACCACCAACAATGATAGTGTGGATAGCCTTACCAATACCAATGCTTCGGTGGGCTTAAGCCAATCAATTTATTCACAGAGCAATTGGACTAGCCTAAGCATTAGCGAAAAAAATGCCACTCGCGTTGAAGCGATTTACGGTAACGACGTGCAAAGCTTAATTGTTAGAGTAAGTGAAGCCTACTTCAACGTATTACGTGCCATCGATAATGTTCGTTTTGTTGAAGCCAACAAAACGGCAGTGGGTCGTCAGTTAGAGCAAACCAAACAACGTTTTAATGTAGGTTTAACCGCCATTACCGATGTGCATGAAGCACAAGCGGAATATGACCGAACCTTGGCCCAAGAAATTCAAGCGCGTAACAATCTATCAAACAGTTATGAAGGGCTTCGCCAATTAACCGGTTTAGAACACCGTGAACTTAACATTCTTAATACTGAGCGTTTCGAACCAAGCCCACTTAGCCAAGGTGCCAATTACTGGTTAGATACAGCCATTGATCGCAACCTACAGCTAAATGCTCAGCGCATCGGTAAAGAGATCGCTAAAGAGCAAATTGATTTAGCCCAAAGTGGTCACCTTCCCACCTTAGATTTAACCGCAGGCATTGGTTACGACAACAATCGTTACGGTAACGACCTTACCGACACGGCCCAAGGTGGCGGTTATACAGCGGGTAATATCGGCCTTGAATTTAACTGGCCCATCTACCTAGGTGGCAGCATTAATTCTCGAGTAAAACAAGCGCAGTTCAGCTACATCGCGTCTTCAGAAGCGCTAGAACAGACCTTCCGTAGCGTACAAAGCACGGTAAACTCGGTGGTGAACAACGTGAGCGCCAGTATTGGCTCAGTAAAAGCCTTCGAGCAAACAGTGATTTCATCACAAAGTGCCTTAGAAGCTACTGAAGCTGGTTTTGAAGTGGGTACCCGTACCATCGTTGACGTACAAGATGCGACGCGTAACCTCTATTCAGCCAAAAGTGATTTAGCTAACGCACGTTATGATTACATCCTTAACATGCTAGCACTGAAACAAGCGGCGGGAACGCTGAGCGAGGAAGATGTGATACTGGTTAACTCTGGTCTGATGCCTCCTCAATAAGCTTATAGCAAACCAAATAACAAAGGCGCCCTAAGGCGCCTTTGTTATTTATGATTCACTATCTTAGTCAATTTGATTTTGTCGTATTGACTTGATGATCTCAGAAGTAGAGCAACCGTCTTCAAAGTTAAGCACTCTTACTTCACCGCCGTTGGCGATCACTTCTTCACCACCAGCAATCTCTTCGGGCTTATAATCGCCACCTTTCACCAGTAAGTCTGGCAATAAGTTAGCAATTAAGCGCTGTGGTGTATCTTCACTAAAGTCCACCACCCAATCAACGGCACCCAAACCAGCCAAAACCGCCATGCGGCGATCAACACTATTTACTGGCCGGCCTTCACCTTTTAAGCGCTTCACTGACGCATCGCTATTCACGGCAACGATTAGTCTATCGCCTAAAGTACGCGCATGATTTAGATAAGAAACATGGCCAGCATGTAGAATGTCGAAACAACCGTTAGTCATCACCACTTTCTCACCACGACGTTTTGCGGCTTCCAAGGCAAGTTTCAGTTGCTGCTCACTAAGCACACCAAAACCGGTTTCTTGAGAGCCGTATACCGCATTGGCCAACTCAATAGTTGATACTGTAGACGTACCCAGTTTGCCCACTACAATACCGGCAGCCGCATTAGCAAGCGCACAAGCATCATCTAAGGATGCTCCAGCGGCCAAGGCGCTGGCTAAGGTAGAAATCACCGTATCACCGGCACCGGTTACGTCATACACTTCTTGCGCTAGGGCGGCCAAATGTAACTCTGGCTGGCCTTTACGAATGAGGGTCATGCCATGCTCGCTGCGGGTGACCAATAAGGCTTGTAAATCTAGCTGTTCAATTAAGGCCTCGCCTTTAGCAATAATCTCATCTTCGTCTTTACACTTACCCACAACCGCTTCAAATTCTGAGAAGTTGGGGGTGAGCAAGGTGGCACCGCGATACTTATCAAAGGCGCTGCCTTTCGGATCAACCAATACTGGTACGCCAGCCTCACGAGCTAGACGAATTAACTCACCCACCTGGTTTAAGGCACCTTTGTTGTAATCCGATAAAATCACCACTTGGTGTAACTTAACTTGCTGGGCAAAATTAGTGCAAAGATCTTGGCTATCCACTTCGTGGAAGTTTTCCTCAAAGTCGAGCCGAATTAGCTGCTGATGACGACTTAATACCCGCAATTTGGTAATGGTGGGAAAACCTGCATATTTACTAAATTGGCACTCAACACCCACCGCCGCTAACTTATTCTCTAATGCCACGCCGGCTTCATCTTCACCGCTCATGCCTAACAAGGTTGAGCCGGCACCTAGCGCCACCGCGTTCAAAGCTACGTTAGCGGCACCGCCGGGGCGTTCCTCAATTTGTTCAACTTTAACCACTGGAACCGGTGCTTCTGGTGAAATTCGGCCGGTGGGTCCATGCCAATAGCGGTCTAACATTACATCGCCAACTACCAGCACTTTAGCTTGGGCAAACTCAGGGAGGGTTATTCTCATTGTTCACTCTCATCGAAAATTAATTACTAACAGTTTATCATAGTTAAACTAATGGTCTGCGGCATAATCGTTGGATATACGGTAGACTTTGCACATTATTTCAGTGATAAAACAAAAATGGCGAAAAATTCAGCACCCCAACTTAATGCGGCCTCGTTTCACCCCAAAAACTGGGGAGCATGGCTGCTTATTGCATTTATGTTTAGCATTAGTTTGCTGCCCTATGCTGTACAACATTATTTAGGGCTAGCCATTGGCCGCTTAGCTAAAACCATTCTCAAATCGCGGGTACATATTGCCCGACGCAATCTGGAGATTTGTTTTCCAGAGAAAAGCGACGCGCAACGCCAAGCAATACTTGAGGGGTGTTTTAGCCACCTTGGGCATTCGGTGGTAGACACCGCCAACGCTTGGTTTTGGCCACAATGGCGCTTTGCTAAGCATTTTCAGGTAGAAGGCTTAGAACACTTAGAAAAGGCCAGACAACAGCCGGGTGGTATTTTACTCGTTAGTGCCCATTTCTGGACCTTAGAAAGCCATGCTCGCGCTTACGGCAGCTTAGACCCAGGTGTAGGCATCTACCGCCCTAACAAAAATTCGGTATATGAATACTTTCAATACCATGGGCGTACTAAAGCCAACAAATACTTGGTTGACCGTACCGACGTTCGCGGCATGATTAAGGCGCTGAGAAATGAGAATGCGGTATGGTACGCCCCAGATCATGACTACGGCACTCACGCCGCGGTATTTGTGCCTTTTTTCGCTCAAGACAAAGCCGCCACGATTACCGGTACCGCCACTTTAGCTAAAGTAAAAAATGTGCAGGTGTTACCCACTTATGCGCTGCGTAATCAAGATGGTTCTGGCTTTACCTTAGTAATAGAGCCCGCCCTAGAGAATTACCCGCTGGGTGATGATGAACAAGACGCCCTACGCATCAACCAAGTGATCGAGCAAGCCATTTTACGTGCGCCCGAGCAATACATGTGGATCCATCGTCGCTTTAAATCTCGCCCCAAAGGCGAAGCCAGCGTCTATTAGAGCGGACTCAAGCCCTACGCCGCATAGCAAAAGGCCCATCTCAGTGCTGAAATGGGCCTTTGCTTATAGGTCGTTGCCAATTTAGCTAAGCGGAGCATCCGCTAATACATCCGCCACTTCTTGCTGCGGCGCAGGCTGTTCACATGCATCGGCTTTATCTAACATCAATTTGATGATGCGCGACGAAATTAGCGCAATCACAATCATTAGCAGCGCCATAATGGTTAACAGCTGAAAGTATTCGCCATAGACGTTTTGCACTATATCTTGGCTGATTGCCTGGCCCTTTTCTAAGGCGATATTAGTGGAGAGCGCGGCTCCTACAATACCACTTAGGGCGATTGCTACTGAAAACAAACTCACCGAAAAGTTCTCGATATGATGAGGCGCAACCGAAAGGATAAAGGCCACCACCATTGAACCCACAATCACCTCGGCAATAGCTTGGAAGAAATGGATTGCAAGGAAGACTTCAGGTCGAATCGCCACATCAGCCCCTACGGTTGATACAAAATAAGTTAAAATACCAAACGCGATAGCGGTTAACACAAAGGCTACCGCCACCTTAGTAGAGGTACTCAAGTTTATTCCTTGGTTTTCTAGTGTACGAAATGACAGCGCCACAATCGGCCCACCCAGCATGCACCACAGCGGGTTCATCGCCATGGCCGCTTCTGGCTCAAGAGGAATAAAACCAAACAGCTCACCTTGTAGGGTATTTATCGCAACAATGTTCATCGAGGTCATCATTTGCCCGTAATAAACAAAGAAACAGGTCGTTAAGAAGGTCACAATGAGAATCGTGCCCATCTTGTAGCTTTCTGAACGACTCACCCGAAACATCAGCGAAATAAAGTAACCAATGGCTAATAGGCCAATCGCATAAACAATGTTTTGCCCCACATCCATATTTGAAAACATGAAGAACACTAATAGGATCATCGCTAATGAAAGTGCGGCAAATAGTCCCCAAGTTTTGATGCTTACCGCGGCTTGATCGATATTTTTACCGACTGGCTTAAACTGTTTGTGCAACACCAATAAGACTAACAAAGCCACTAAAGCCATCGCCGCAGACAGCGCAAAACCGCCACTAAAGCCAATGTATAACACCACCATGGGGAATAAATATTGGCCTAGAAATGCGCCAATATTGTTAACCGAATAGTTGATTGGATAGCCCGTTTCAAAATCTTGCTGCGAGGCAAAAGTGCGCTTGTACAAGCTAGGGTAAGAGGGAGACATTAAGCCGCGGCCATAACTGGCTAAAGCTATACCGGCCATGGCGGTAGGGACATGTAACGAAGTGGCGCCAGCAATCAATAACAAGTAACCGGCAACAAAAGCGATATAACTAATGGTTAACGAACGATAGGCACCTAATAGTTTGTCTGCGATAAAGCCACCGGCAATGGCAAATAATGGCCCGATTGCGGCGAAGGCCCCGACAACCATCATGGTATCCGCTTCACTATAATGGAGTTCTTCAAGGAAGAAACGAGTCAAGCTAACTAGCACGCCATAAAATGATAGGCCAAACAGCATCTGGCAAACCATCATCGACTTATTTAATTTATTCCACATATTTTGTTTCTCGTGATTCATTTTCGTAGTGAACTGACCGAAGAATCAGACTCATGAAGAGTGTCGTTGGCTCCAAGGGGGCGGAGCTCGGCATTGAAAACTTCAATAAGGGAATGTTACTGCTGGATTGGCTAGCGGCTAACTCGCTATTGAAGGATCAAACCCTTCAATAAAGGTTATATAAAGCTACAATTGGTGGTTAAATCATCACGTTTTGCTTATTCAAGCCAAAACGAAATAATGAAACTTAGAGGGATAGGTAGCCCGCTCGGCGCCTTAACTCGCCGAGCGGCTTACAAAGTGCTAGACCGGAGACCTAACTAACCAGCAAACAACTGCTGCCAAGTCTCGGTCACCACACTTAAATCCTGAGTAAACTCGGCTTTTTTAGCCATACGAGAGATGCCTTGCAAGCCACAGCGATGGCACTCATCGCGAATGTCTAAATAACTTTGAGTTAAACCTTGAGCCTGCTCTGGCGCTAACAAACCCAGCTTGGCGCAAGTTTCAAAGATCCGCACATTGTCAGTCCATTGACTTAACTCAGGGAAGTGCTGGGTATGTAATAACACCAAATATTGAGCAATAAACTCAATATCTACCATACCACCGGGAGACTGTTTAAGGTCTAACAGCTCGTCGGTTTCTCGGCTAAGGTGCTGCTGCATCTTGGTGCGCATCTGCTGAACTTGTTCGGCGAGCTCTTTGGCCTCGCGTGGTAGCGATAAAATTTGATGACGCACTCGAGCAAAACCTTCTGCTAGATCTGCATCACCATACACCACTCGCGCTCGCACCAAGGCTTGATGCTCCCAGGTCCAAGCCTCATTCAACTGGTAATTTTCAAAGGCTTGAATGGCCGATACTAATAAACCCGAAGCGCCAGATGGACGTAAGCGCATATCCAATTCATACAATACCCCGGAAGCGGTGCGAGTATTAAATAAATGCATAATGCGCTGCGCTAACTTCAAATAGAACTGCTTACTGTCAATTTGCTTGGCGCCATTGGTATAAGTGCTGCTATCGCTGTTATGCAAAAATACCAAATCTAAGTCTGAGCTATAACCGGTTTCAATACCGCCGATTTTTCCGTAGCCCACTACAGCAAAGCCGCGTTGCTGCTCGCTCAAATGTTCGGGGTAACCGTGCCGCTCTACCACTTGCGTCCACGCTTGCTCAACCACCGCATTAACGATGACCTCAGCCACTGCGGTTAAGTGATCACTTACTTTCATTAAGGGAAGTGCGCCAGCGATATCGGCGGCTGTAATGCGCAATTGCTGAATTTGCTTAAACTGACGCAGCGCCTCCATTTGTTGCTCCATATCATCGGGGGGAATGCGTAACATAAATTCACGCAGCTGCTGAGCATAAGAGTCGGGGCTGACCGGGTTATACAACAAACTGGGATCGAGTAGCTCGTCCAGCAAAATAGGAAAGTTAGCCAACTTCTCCGCCAACATGGCACTGCCTGCACACAAACGTAGTAACTGCTGTAAAGAGCCGGGGTTTTCTGCCAACAGCTCTAAATAGGCGGTGCGCGATAAAATCTTTTCCAGCAGTACCATTACTCGAGGCAAAACCAAGGTCGTTTGTGGATGTTCAAACAGCTGTTGCAATAAACTGGGCATCATCCGCTCTAGGGTTTGTCGCCCGCGCTGGCCAATATGGCGGTGCTCAACCGCATGCATGAAATGATACAAACTATCCACTCGGGTCTGCTGCTCTTGCTCACAACAAGCATGTTGGCTGAGCAAATTGGCCAAAGCCTCTCGGTCGGCGCCACAATGCCATAAATCCATATAGATTTGGCTGGCCGCATGCTCTTCTGGCTCTTCTTCGCCAATGGCACTTTGAAAGCAAGCATTCACTTCGGCCAAGCGCAATTGTAACTGCTGGTAAAAAGCGGGCCAGTCTGCCTGACCCATAATCCAAGCCACCCGCTGCTGATCGATGCTTTTATCAGGCAAAGTCTGAGTTTGCTGATCATCAATCTGCTGTAAAATATTCTCCACCTGACGCAAGTACAGATAATGCTGACGTAACATCGCCGTTTGGCTGGCACTTAACTCCCCATATTCGCCGAGTTGCACAAGTGCATTCAGTAAGGAGCGGGTTTGCAGCACCGGCTCTCGCCCACCGCGGATCAACTGAAAAGTTTGCACAATAAATTCAATCTCGCGGATCCCACCAGAGCCCAGTTTAATGTTATCGCGCAGCCCCTTACGACGAATTTCAGAATTGATCATCGCCTTCATCGAACGCAATGCTTGAATCGCACTAAAGTCGATGTAGCGACGGTACACATAAGGCTTGAGCATGGCTTGAATATCTTGATCAAAACGCAAGTCCTGATTAATCACCCGCGCCTTAACCATGGCATAACGTTCCCAGTCACGACCATGGTGCTGATAGTAATCTTCAAAGGCGGCGTAACTTATCGCCAGAGGCCCAGATTCGCCAAACGGGCGCAGGCGCATGTCTACTCGAAATACAAAACCATCGATGGTGGGTTGATCTATCAATTGAATCAGCCGCTGCCCCATACGAATGAAAAACTGCTGATTAGCAATACTGCGGCGGCCACCTTGGGTTTCGCCGTTTTCTGGGTAGCAAAAAATCAAATCAATATCTGAGGAAAAGTTCAGCTCACGTCCACCTAACTTACCCATGCCGATCACCACTAAGGGTTGAGCATTACCTTCGGCATCCATAGGGGTTCCAGACTCGGCACAGCAACGTTGGTATAACCATTGATTGGCGCTATCTACACAGCTGTCAGCCACCGCTGAAACCTGGGAAAAACTGTCAGTAACGGGCTGCTGTAATAACAGGTCTCGCCAAGCGATAAGTACCATTTGCTGACGACGGAACTGACGTAACACCTTCTTCGCCCCATCGTCACTAAGCTGCAGCGCCAACTGCTCGCTCAGCAGAGCTCGCATCGCCGTTTCATCCAGTGCGCTATTCAGCAAATCCTGTTGCCAGATGTCTAACAACAGCTGCGGCTGGCTAATGCAGCTACTGGCAATAAAATCACTCAGGGCAAAGGCCTGTTGGGTTTGCTGTTGCTGACTGGGGCTAAGCTGCTCTAGTAGCTGTGGATTTAACTCTATGAGTCGCTCCCATGCATGATTGGCAACACTTAAAAGTTCACTAGGTAGGGGCTGGTTAATCGCCATAATTGAGGTAACTCACATCCAAAATTTGTTTAATATCATCATGAAAAACACCCCAGTACAAGCCACAAAGCCAACAGTGTTGCAGCGGTCAAAGCATTGCAGCCAAACCGCGACAAACACCCAGCTAAAACCCCAAACTCCATGCTTAAAACACTGCTGAGAAAATAAAACTTAGGTATAGTTAAGGCTCTACATGAATTTGGGATTTTTTGATGAAATCAAACAACATCACCGCCTTCGATATCGCCACGCTGCTGCTATCTTTTATTGCCATTGTCATTGTCAGTAGCCTGTTTTTTTACCCGGCTGATTCAGAATTACGCGCCTTATTGGTTAACCTCGATACGCTTATCTGTAGCATTTTTATTTTGCACTTTGTGGTGAGTGCCATTAGAAGCCCCTCAATCATCAATTACATCAAACAAAACTGGATAGACTTAGTAGCCAGTATTCCTATGGTGGAAGGACTGCGCTTCTTACGCTTCTTTCACGCCTACAAGTTACTTCGAGCGGTGCGCCGCCAACGTAACATCATGCGGGACTTAAAAGATCAGCAAGTTGAATCTACCATTGCCAGCATCCTGTTTACTCTGCTGATGATTATCTTGCTCGGTTCCATCAGTATTTTGTTAGTGGAACAAGAACAAACCAATGGGCAAATTCATAGCGCAGGAGAAGCGCTGTGGTGGGCCATCGTCACTATTTCAACTGTAGGTTATGGTGATTTCGTGCCAGTTTCAGATGCAGGAAGAGTAATTGCAGGCTTAATGATTTTAACCGGTGTTGGCTTTTTTGGTGCGGTATCGGGTTTGATGTCGGCGATATTACTACACGGGCGCTCGGTAAAAAATGCCCCGCTAGAGCACTTTATCCGCGAGCAAAGAAAGGAGCAACATGCTTTGAAGAAACAGCTTAACCAAATTCAACAGCAACTCACCGAGCTACAACAGAAACAAAAATAAGCTTAACCGGCCAGCCGCAACCAGAGCATCGCCAAACCTTCATATACGGCGCGATCTGCCTTGGCAATATGCCGCAAACTAGGAATGAAACTCTGCCAAGTAAACTCGGCCTGCCAATTCTTGATTACATAGTCGGTGGGCGCAGCCACTGGCTGCAAACCCTGCATTTCAAACAAATGCATCGCTCTGGGCATATGTGAAGCCTGAGTCACCAATACCAAGTGCTTGGTGGCATGGTTGCGGGCGACATTGGCCGCTTCGTCGGCAGTGTTTTTTAGTTGGTAACTGCGAATAAGCTGAGTCTCTGGCACCCCTAAGGCTAGCGCTAACTGCGCTAACATGTCAGCATGTTGTGCTCCGCTGTGTTGAATGTCCCCGCCAGATAGCAGGATTTTGGCTTGTGGTTGCTGCCTCCATAAGCGCACCGCTTCAGCCACTTTAATGGTGGCACAGGGAAGTAACTGACTGGTTATCGGCTGGCCTGAGTCAACATAATGCAAACAGCCAAGCACCACAATCAGCTCAGTATCTTCGGGGACTTGTTGTAGCGCTGAATACTGTTTCTCCCAATAACGGAGCATGGCGCCACTCAACGGATAGAGACTGAAGCCAAAAATCAGCAATAAACTAGTACAGCCCAACAGCATGGCCAAACGCCGCCGCTTGAATAAGCACAACAGGAAAGCCAAAGCCAATAATAAGCACAAGGCGGTGCTAGGCATGAGTAACAGCGTGAGCAGTTTTTTTAAAGCAAAGCCGCTCACGCTACCAATACACTATTTGTTGAAAAGCCTGCTGGCGAGAGAACTCTAGCGCATCCAATAAGGATTGCTGTTTACGCTGGATCCACTTCTCTACCTGTTGTTGTGGCTCAAGCTCCATTTCAGCCGCCAAAGGATACAAGGGCTCAAATAAACTCAGCTCTTCTATGCCTGACAGGATATCTATCCAAGGCAGGCGAAACTCTTGACGTAACTCTTCGTCAAACAGTTCCCCCACACAAATACCAACCAGTAAATTACGGCGTAGTTTGGTGGCCTGCTTAATATAGGTATCGGCACTAGTGTGTGGCTGAGCCAAAGGAGATTGCCGCAAATAGTCCCAACTGGTTTGTAGCACTTGCTTAGCAATCTGGATGAAGGGCTGTTCTAGCAGCGCTTTGTTTTGCTGCCATTTAGCTTGATACAACCAACGGGTAATTTTTAACATCAAACCGCAATAACGAGCGCTGTGCATCAAGTCATAAACATCTTCAGGCTGAGGCAAGGCCTGTAGTTGCTGTTGCAAGCCCTTATATAACCAGCGCTGTTGAGGTAACTTCTTAATTAAGGCCCCACGTTCGGCGGTAAGTTGGTACAAGCTTGACGCTTGATTAAGCCAAACAAATTGCTGCCTTAACCAACGTAGTTCAGGTAGGTAGTCACACTCTACCAAACCTAGTTCACTAAACATTTTTCCGGCCTGATGCAGCGTTTGTACCGCTAAGGAGACTTGTTCTAGTGCCGCAAAACTATGTTGTTCAACAAACAGCTGTTCGTGATATTGCCAATGCGACAAAGCGGCGGCAAAAATTCGGCTTAAACACTCGGCGCTATTGCTAGCATCGCTTAACTTAACCGCTTTCAAGGATTTAAGCTGAGGCGTTTCCTCTGCCACCAACATATAACCACGCTGGGCTTTACTAATATTGGCATGGCGTAGACCGTCGATCTCGGCAATATCTGAGGCCAATTCAAATAATTGGCTCAGATCGCCCTTCACCAGCTCCAGTTCTAGCTCGCAGATCGCTTCTTCGGTGGCCTTGGCTGTAAGAGCGCCCTGATCGAAAGCCACTTCAACTAAGGTGTCATTGGCTAAATCAACCAGCCAAGTCTGCCGTTCAAAGGAAGTGGTAAATAAAGAATAAAGCTGACTATTTAAATGTTCTAAGTTGGTGCCGGCTGGCCAAATGGAAGAATCGAATAAGCTAAGGTCGGGCTGATTGGCTTGAATAACACAATTATATTCGGGCCGCTGATGCAAACCACCGAGACTAATTCCGTCGGTTTTAATGGTTTGCACGTTGTCGCCATCGCCGCTGCGAATGCGTAAGCCCATGCCCCAACGCATCAATTGACGGTCAGCCGTATCAAAATAAACACTGGTGAGAGTTTTCACTTCAGTTTGCAACACTCTATACTTGTTGAGTCGAGCCAGTAATTCTGAAGTGCATTGGGGTGTAGCTAAGAGCTTGATTTCTATTTCATTGTTCATGGTTTATCCATGTTAGGCTGATGCAGCGACCGGCTCCCTCTGTTCAGTTTTCATACAAAACCTTTGATTTAGCTCAAGTAAAGAGCAAGATTTTGTAAGATAAATGCTTGCAACTAAGCTCTGCTACGTTACCATGCGCCTCGCAAAAAATATATCCTTTGCATAGCTAATTGGAATACAGATTATGTCCGGAAATACAATTCTAGGTTTGTTTGCTAAGTCGCCAATTAAACCACTAGAAGACCATATCAACGTCGTCAGCGAATGTTGTGAGGGTTTAGTACCGTTTTTTGAAGCGGTATTAGAGAAAGATTGGAAGCGTGCGGCCAAGCGTCGTCGTGATATCTCGAATCTAGAAAAAGAAGCTGATCGCATGAAACGCGATATTCGCTTAAACCTGCATGGCGGAATTTTCATGCCGGTAGAGCGCTCTGACGTATTAGAACTGCT
The DNA here is from genome assembly GCF_050295395.1 of Agarivorans sp. Taxonomy (NCBI): domain Bacteria; kingdom Pseudomonadati; phylum Pseudomonadota; class Gammaproteobacteria; order Alteromonadales; family Alteromonadaceae; genus Agarivorans; species Agarivorans sp. The sequence goes on along the minus strand of NZ_JBNKPP010000101.1, from coordinate 14,200 downwards.
TACCCACCAAGATCGCATTGCGAACAAAGCAAAAGATATATCAGGTCGAATGCTGGGTCGCAAAATGGAGTTACCCCCAAAACTCGCCGAAATGTTTATGGCTTACTTAGCGCGCTGTTTAGACGCCACCACTAAAGCCAAAGAAGCCATTAACGAGCTAGAAGATCTACTAGAAACCGGCTTTAAAGGCCGCGAAGTAGAGTTAGTAAGAAAAATGGTCCAAGAACTCGATATCATCGAAGATGAGACCGACCTACAACAAATCAAAATTCGTCGCAAATTGCAAAAACTAGAGAAAAAACTAGACCCAATTGATGCGATGTTCCTTTATTACATCATTGAAGCAATCGGCGAACTGGCCGATCAAGCCTTGCGCGTTGGCGCACGCTTAGAGCTAATGATCTACCGATAAGATAAAGAAAACACTTAGGTAACTCCAATGGAAATACTTGCAACTTACGGCTCTACGCTGATTATTATCGCGGCCGTCTTTGGCTTCGTGATGGCGTGGGGCATTGGTGCTAACGATGTAGCAAATGCTATGGGTACATCAGTTGGCTCTAACGCAATTACAATTAAACAAGCGATTATTATCGCTATGATCTTCGAATTTGCCGGCGCGTATTTAGCCGGTGGTGCGGTAACCAATACCGTGCGTAAGGGCATTATTGATTCAGGAGCATTTACGAATACTCCAGAATTACTGGTATTTGGGATGATTGCAGCGCTATTGGCAGCCGGAACCTGGCTTCTAATTGCGTCTTACAACGGTTGGCCTGTGTCTACCACCCACTCCATTATCGGCGCCATTATTGGTTTTGCTGCGGTAGGTGTAGGTACCGAAGCCGTAGCTTGGGGCAAAGTATCGGGAATTATTGGCAGCTGGATTATTACTCCCGCCATCTCCGGGGTCTTTGCCTACTTCATCTTCATCAGCGCCCAAAAACTGATTTTTGAAAACGAAAACCCACTCGAAGCAGCCAAACGTTACGTGCCTGGCTACATGTTCCTCGCGGGTTTCATGATGGCATTAGTCACCATTAAAAAAGGTTTGAAACACGTCGGCTTAGAAATGAGCAGTGTCGAGGGCTACATCTGGGCGGTATGTATTGGTTTAGTGGTAGCCATTGTCGGCAAAATTATTATCAGTCGACTAAAAATCGACCCCAAAGCCGACCGCCAAATGCACTACACCAACGTAGAGAAAGTATTTGCGGTACTGATGGTGATCACAGCTTGTTGTATGGCTTTTGCTCACGGCTCCAACGATGTAGCCAACGCTATTGGTCCTTTGGCTGCAGTCGTTAGCGTGGTTCATAACAGTGGTGAAATCAGCGCCAAAGCAGAACTTGCTTGGTGGATTTTGCCGTTAGGTGGCCTAGGCATTGTAGCGGGTTTGGCTATTTTTGGTCATCGAGTTATCGCCACCATTGGTAAAGGTATTACTCACCTTACACCTAGCCGTGGTTTTGCTGCCGAACTTGCAGCAGCGACCACTGTAGTAGTCGCCTCAGGCACTGGCCTACCAATTTCTACTACGCAAACTCTAGTGGGGGCGGTATTAGGTGTAGGTATGGCGCGTGGTATTGCGGCGCTTAATCTCGGCGTAGTTCGTAGTATTGTAGTATCTTGGGTGGTAACCCTGCCTGCCGGTGCGGCACTTTCTATTGTGTTCTACTACATCCTACTAGCGATATTTAACTAAGTGCTCAAAAACCCACTCAGTTAAGCAAGATTAACAGCGTTGTCGGTTGAGACTGGCAACGTTGTTTCGTACACTAACGGCGAATATTATCTAAATAAAAGAGATTAGCCGTGATGGTCAGAACCCTATCTGCAGCGTTGGTATCACTTGTCCTCGCTTTCCCCGCTTTAGCCCAAACCCGTTATATTTCCGATGACCTATATGTGTTTATACACTCTGGCCCTAGTAACCAGTATCGTATTATTGGCACCGTCAACGCTGGAACCCAAATCAACCAAGTTGACTACAACCAAGAAACCGAATACGCCAAAATCACCTTAGATAATGGTCGTGAAGGCTGGGTTGAAGCCAAATTCTTAAATCGCTCTCCCGGTTTAGCGGCTCAGCTAGAGCAAGTGAAAAGCCAATTAGAGAAAAGTGAAGCGGCGCTTAAACAGCAGTTAGAGCAGAGCGAAACAGCCTCGGCTGACCGAGTACAACAAATCGAAGTTCAGCAACAGCAAATCGAGCAATTACAAGCCAGTAATGATCAGCTCAATGAGCGACTTCAACAAGTTACAGAACAGAACGTGCAAATTCAGCGCGAGCTAGATACCAAAGATGAAAGCGTGCAAATGCAATGGTTTATCAACGGTGCAGGGGTGGCTGCAGGCGGCTTAATTCTAGGTTTAATCTTACCGTTGATCCCTCGTCGTAAGAAACGTGACAACCAGTGGATGTAGTGTTTTTTAAAGCATGAGAAAGGCGCTTACTGCGCCTTTTTTGTTAACCCCAATCTGACAAGGCATTTAAGCGGCATAAATTGCCCGCCACCCGCAACACAATGTCATCCATACGGATCGCTACCAACTCGATATTGGCATTCACAAAATCCCCTTCAGCGAACTCTTGGTTATTCAAAGTGACATAGCGACGGCTAGGATCCGATGAAAACACATGAGAATTAAAGGTAATTGCTGGTATTAAAGCCTGAATAGCTGGCTCTAAAGCGCCAATTAATGGCGCATCGTCATAACGCGTCACATCGTTTTGCTCCGCCCAGCTGAGCGTTTCCGTAGCTTGTACCGCCGCGGCAAAACGCTGCTCTAAGTTGCCTTGCTGAGACGCCGACTTATTTGCTGCAGCGGAGTTAGTTACCGAATTATTATCTGCCGATGTTGCCGCTAACGGCTGTTGCTGCGACGCTTCCGTTTGCGCTGCCTGATTGGGTGCTTGCGCCAGCAAATCTTCAAACTGCTGCTGGCGCAAAGCTAACAGGTCCACTTTCTCTAGGTCATCAAAGCGAGGCAAAGGGCGTAACTCAAAATCCAACTTAGCCGGCTCTAGCGCCGTCACTTTCACCTGCGAAACTGGCAACTCGGCTGGCTTCACCACCTTGGGCTGCCTAACACTTGGTTTTTGGCTTTGCTGCCAAAACCAAAAACCGGCGCCCGCTATTGCCAAGCTAATAAGCGACGCCAATACTGCACTCAATATAGGTTTACTTGTAGCAGGGGCCACCAATGCTACGGCATCGTTACTGTTACGCCGCTGCGCATCTAAAATACTCGACATTAATTCATCTCCTGCAAGCGGGGTTGATCTGCATAAATTTGCTGGTTTAAGCGCAATAGGGTAAACACCCCAACAATGCCGTCAGCATTAAGATTATTTTGCTGCTGGAACTGCAACACCTGCTGGCTAAGTTGCTGATCAAAACTAAAGGTTTGGCGTGGTGGCTGACCTTGAATTAACGACAAGCTTTGCTCCAACCAATATACCGCTTGTCCTTGGTTACCTTGTTTTAATACCCCGTCAAAGCCTTGTGGTGGTTGCCACAATACTTGAAATTCGCCCTGCCAACGCTGCCCCAACCATTGTTCACTCACCAACATAGAATGCTCACCCAGCCATAACTCTACCTCAGCCCCCCAATGGCGAATCACCGCATAAAAGCGCTCGCCTTGATCTTCTAAGGCCACTACAGCAGGCAAATTCACCTCACGTAGCACTTTTTCACCACCGCTTAAGCTTAAACAATGTAAATCCACCGCCGTAACCAAGCTACAACTAGCTTGGCTTAGCGGCACATCGTAGCCCCAACTACGCAATAACAGCTGCCATGAACGATCCGGCAAAATACTGCTGGCTTTAAGCTGTTGCCATTGCTGCTGTTGCTGTTGGACTTGCTCGCGTCGCTCTGCTTGTTGCTGCATGGCCAAATGTTGGGCTTGCAAGCGCTGCTGGTCTAAAGCACTAGCCGAAATAGTTTGCGAGGCTTGAACGTCTATCTCAGTAAAACGAGTTAACCACGATGGTCCCCAATAGAAAGCCACCAGTAACAAGCCCCCCAGCAACGCGCCGGTAGCAAGATAACCCAAATTCAAACCTGTCGCTTTCGGCTCAGACAGGGCAACTTCTGCAATCGCCTGTTTTAGCGCCTTTTTGTCCACCACCATCTGGTCATGGCCATAAGCGGCTAACAAAGCACGGTCACACAATAAATTAATCACCCGAGGGATGCCTTCTGCAGCACTGTGTAGCTGTTTCACCAAGGCCTTTGAAAACAACGGCCGTTCGCAGCCTGCGACCCGCAAGCGGTGACGAATATAGGCGTCCACTTCAGTTACGGTGAGGGGCAATAGGTGATAACGCGCGGTAATGCGCTGCGCTAACTGGCGCAAAATGGGTTGCTTCAATTTTTGCTGCAATTCCGGTTGGCCAATTAGCACCACTCGCAGCAACTTACGGGTATCGGTCTCAAAGTTAGTCAGTAGGCGCAGCTGTTCCAACACATCAACAGACAAGTGCTGCGCTTCGTCAATCAGCAACATGGTATTGCCACCAGCCGCGTGGTTCTCCAACAGGCGTTGACGAATAAGGTCGCCAAAGTCCTTCACACTGAAGCTGGCTTTGTCGTAGTTAATCTTGAGTTCATCACACACGGTGGCCAATAACTCCAGCTCTGTCAGGCTAGGGTTTAGCACCATTGCCACTTGGGTATTTTCGGGCAACTGTTTTAATAAGGCGCGCGAGACGGTGGTTTTACCGGTGCCCACTTCCCCGGTAAGCAAGACAAATCCACCGGTTTCCCCCAAACCAAAACTTAAATGGGCTAAGGCCTCTTTATGCCGCTCGCTCATAAATAAAAAATCGGGGTTTGGCGCAATTGAAAAAGGGTTTTCCTTTAAGCCAAAGTAATCCAAATACATTAAACCACTGTCCTTTCGCCGAAGCTGTTCTACCACTTATCACTGAAGCGGTAATCCTAGCCCTATTAAGCATTGATAGGTGTATAATACCCTTGCGCAAAGCGTTTGTGGACATTGATTATTGAGGAGTGCTAAGTGGAAACCTATTTAGTCGGCGGAGCGGTACGCGATCAACTACTGGGTTTACCCGTTAAAGATCGTGACCATGTGGTCGTTGGCGCCACCCCCGAGCAAATGCTTAAGCTGGGTTACAGCCAAGTCGGTAAAGACTTCCCGGTATTTTTGCACCCGCACAACCAAGAAGAGTACGCACTAGCACGCACCGAACGTAAACAAGGCAGTGGCTACACCGGCTTTAGTTGCTACTTCGCCGACGATGTCAGCCTGGAAGAAGATTTGCTGCGTCGCGACCTCACCATTAATGCGATAGCCCAATCAGAGCAAGGCAAGCTCATCGACCCCTATGGCGGGCAAGCCGATCTACAAGCGCGGATCTTGCGCCATGTCTCTCCCGCTTTTGTAGAAGACCCGCTTCGAGTATTGCGCGTGGCGCGTTTTGCCGCCCGCTTTCACCCACTCGGTTTTCAGGTGGCTGAAGACACCCTAAAACTAATGCAACAAATTGCTCATTCTGGTGAACTGACCTGTCTGACTCCAGAGCGTATTTGGTTGGAGTTAGAGAAAGCCTTAGCTAGCCCAGCCCCCCAGGTATTTTTTGAGGTACTCAAACAGACCGATGCCTTGGCCACCTTAATTCCAGAGCTAGACCAGTTGTTTGGTGTGCCCGCTAGCCCTAAGTGGCACCCCGAAATCGATACCGGCATTCATACCTTGATGGTGATTGAGCAAAGCGCCAAGCTAGATTATCACCCGGTGGTGCGTTTTGCCGCGTTGTGTCATGACTTTGGTAAGGCTTTAACGCCCCAAGAAAAGTTGCCGTCTCATCCCGGCCACGGCCCCGCTGGTGTAAGCCCAATTAAGGCATTTTGCCAGCGAATTAAAGTTCCCAACGAATACCGCGATTTAGCGCTACTAGTGGCAGAGCACCACATTACTATTCACAGTGCCTTAGAACTGCGCCCAGAAACCGTATTAAAACTGTTTGACCGCTGTGATGCTTGGCGTAAGCCTCAACGCTTTCAACAGGTACTGGAAGCGGGCGTGGCAGACATCAAAGGGCGTCTCGGCTTTGCCGACCATGACTACCCTCCCTACAACTATTTACTTCGCCAATTAGAGGTGGCCAATAGTGTCGATGTGCAGGCCATTGTAAAAGCCGGTTTTAAAGGTGTAGAAATTAAGCAACAGCTCCATCAGAAGCGACTACAGTTACTCAGCGAAGAAAAACAGCGTTATTTATCTCAAACGCAACACTAAGCCAATAAAAAAGCTCGCCAAAACGCGAGCTTTTAACGTTTAACTGAAGGCTAAAAAGCCCAGTAAAAATGCGCCCAACAATAAGCGATATATTACAAAAGGCTTCATCCCTACTCGACTTACCCAACGAATAAACAGGTGAATACAGGAATAGGCGCTAACAAAAGAAATCACCACTCCTAAAGCCATTGCCGACCAATCTACAGCGACCGGATTTTCCACCATGTCTTTGGTCATCAATACACAGGCTCCCACTATCACTGGGATCGACATCAAAAATGAAAAGCGCGCGGCTGCTTCCCGAGTTAACCCCAACATTAAACCCGCGGTAATCGTGATACCGCTACGCGAGGTACCTGGAATAATCGCCACCGCCTGAGCAATACCAATAAACAAGGCCTGTTTCCAACCAATCTGGTACTCATCATTTAACAACTTGGCCTGCGCATCGGCCCACCACAGTAGGGCACCAAAAATTAAGGTGGTAGCAGCAATCACATAGGCTGAACGAAGATACTCCTCAATCAAATCCTTAAATAAACCGCCAAACAATACCGCAGGAATGGTGGCCAAAATAATCAACCAAGCCAACAAGGCATCAGGGCTACGCTTGCCAGTAAACGAAGCCAGCCAAGCGATTAACATCGACCATACTTCTTTTCGGAAATAACCTAATACTGCTAACAAGCTGCCCACATGGACCGCCACATCAAAAGTAATACCCTGATCCTGCCAGCCTAATACCTGCGAAGGCAAAATTAGGTGAGCAGAGCTCGAAATAGGAAGAAACTCAGTTAAGCCCTGAATCAAGGCCAACATTATGGTTTCGAAAGCACTCATGCACTGTTCCTTGCTAAAAATTAAAAGGTGAAACTGTCGATCCGAGTCAAAACTTGAGCACTATCAGCAAATTCCTTCCATAGCTGAGTGTAAGTTTTTGCGAGTGTTGGATGCTCTAAGTCCCCAGCAATATCACTTAAAGGTTTCAGAACAAAGGCACTTTTTATTATTTCGGCTCTAGGTAGCTGGCAGGGTTCGGCTACCACCAACTGGTTATATAAAAGAATATCGATATCCAGTGTGCGTGACGAGTACTTTTGTGCATCTTTTGCTCGCCCATGTTCGAACTCGATGCGCTTAATGGCGGCAAATACCGCCTCAAGTGATAAGGGTGTCGTAAATCTGGCCACCAAATTATAAAAATCGGGGCCATCAAAACCTAAGGCTGGGCATTCATAAACTGGGCTTAAGCTCAATTCACCAAAGTGGGCCTCTAAGGCAGCCACCCCTTGGCGAATATAACGTTGGCGCTCAATATTACTGCCAATACCAACAAACACATCAGCCATTACGATGAGGCTTCCGTTTGACTGCGCTCTATCTGCACCCCCACATTGGCAGCAAAAGCTACCGCGCCAGGTTTGTTAATGGTGACTTTAATCCAAGGTACTGCAAACTGCGTGAGGATTAAGCTGGCCACTTTTTCCGCCACGGTTTCCACTAGCTCATGCGGCTGCTGGCTTACTAAGTCACTCACTGCCTGGCTCACCGAGGCATAATCCAAGGCCAGCGACAAATCATCACTCAAGCCTGCAGGGCGATTATCCCAAGCCATCTCTAAATCAATCAGCAATTTTTGCTTAATTTGTTTTTCCCACTCGTAAGCGCCTATAGTCGCCAATACGGTGAGCTCTTTAATAAATACTTTATCCATAATTCCCAGCTGCTATGCTGCCTACCTACCAATTAGCCTTAGCTAAAAAAACAGCGTATGATTTGACCTTTGAGAGAGCGCGATAATACCGCAATTCAACAATGGGTGGAATGCTTCTAAGCTAATGGGTTTACTCGGTTTATTTTTTATTACGGCGGCTTATTTACTGGGTTCCATCTCCAGTGCCGTGCTCATCTGCCGAATTTATCGCCTACCCGACCCGCGAACCCATGGTTCAAATAATCCCGGAGCGACCAATGTTTACCGCATTGGCGGCAAAACCCCAGCGATATTAGTGTTAGTTTGCGACCTACTCAAAGGCACCATTCCGGTTTGGTTGGGTTACTACGCCAACTTAGCCCCGATAGTACTGGGCTTTGTCGGTATCGCCGCCTGTCTTGGCCATATGTATCCAATTTTCTTTCATTTTGAAGGCGGCAAAGGCGTTGCTACAGCGCTCGGCGGAGTACTGCCCATTGGTCTGGATTTAGCCGCCCTATTAATCGTGACTTGGATTATTACCCTAAAACTAAGAGGCTATTCCTCGCTAGCCGCCATCGTCAGCGTGAGTTTAGCACCACTGTATACTTGGCTCATCAAACCCGAATACACCCTGCCGGTAGCGATGCTATCGTGCCTGATCATTATTCGCCATCAAGGGAATATTTCTCGGCTGCGCAACCATACCGAAACCAAAGTAGTAAACAAAAATAAGCAATAAAAAACGCTCCAGCTAGGAGCGTTTTTTATCAGCTTGAGTTAAGCCTGCTTTGCTGGGGGCAATTCATCCAGCGGCCAGCGCGGCATCGCCTGCACCGACAAACCCACGGTTTGCCCCGCCTTAAAACGCTGCATTCCAGCATAGGCAATCATTGCGCCGTTATCGGTACAAAACGCCGGACGCGGATAGTAAACCTGACCGCCGCGCGAAGCCAACAGCTCACCTAGCTGCTCACGCAAAGCTTTGTTAGCACTCACACCACCGGCAATAACCAAACGTTTTAAGCCGGTTTGCTTCAAGGCGCGACGACATTTAATGATTAAGGTGTCCACCAAAGCTTGCTGAAAGGCCAGCGCGATATCGGCTTGGGTTTGCTCGTCTTTACCTTCACTGTCGATAGTATTTTTCGCAAAAGTTTTTAAGCCAGAAAAACTCATATCCAAACCGGGACGATCGGTCATCGGTCGCGGGAAAGTAAAACGCCCTGGTTGGCCTTTTTCCGCCAAGCGACTCAAAGCAGGGCCACCGGGATAATCTAAACCCAATAGTTTGGCTGTTTTATCAAAGGCTTCACCAGCGGCATCATCAATCGACTCACCTAAAATTTGGTACTCACCAATGCCATCGACTTCAACCAATAGGGTATGACCACCAGAAACCAGCAAGGCTAAAAACGGAAACTCTGGCGGATTATCTTCCAACATCGGCGCCAACAAGTGGCCTTCCATATGATGAACCGGCACAGCAGGTTTTCCCCAAGCCATAGCAATACTGCGCGCAGTTAGCGAGCCCACCAATAAGGCACCCACTAGGCCAGGCCCTGCGGTATAGGTCACTGCATCAATTTGCTCGGGGCTACAATTGGCCTTTTCCATTGCCTCTTTAATCAGCGGAATGGTTTTACGAATATGGTCTCGTGAAGCCAGCTCTGGCACCACCCCACCATAATCAGCATGTAGCTTAATTTGACTGTATAAAACATCGGCCAATAAGCCCTGCTGGTCATCGTAAATGGCCACACCGGTTTCATCACACGATGTTTCAATACCGAGTACACGCATAGTTTCTACTTTTCCTACTCTGGGATGGGCGAAAATTCGCCGCTGTAAGCCTATAAAAATCGCAGCTATCTTACTTGTTCGCGGCTTATTTCACCAGAGGATTACAAATAGGCTTTACATTGCCCCCCAGTTCGGCTTAAAATTCCGCACCATTTTTAAACACTACGGCTGATTTTTGTTCGGCCCTCAATAAACCGGAAGGTGATAGGCATATGCCAATCGTTAAAGTACGTGAAAACGAACCATTTGACGTAGCTCTACGTCGTTTCAAGCGCTCTTGCGAGAAAGCAGGTATTCTTTCTGAAGTTCGCCGTCGCGAGTTTTACGAAAAACCAACTACAGCTCGTAAACGTGCTAAAGCGTCTGCTGTTAAACGTCACGCTAAGAAATTGGCTCGTGAAAACGCACGTCGCGTTCGCTTGTACTAAGCGCTGATAGACCCTATGTCATTAAAAGCAACGTTACAAGACGAACAAAAAGCAGCAATGCGCGCCAAAGACAAATTTCGTCTTGGCACTCTGCGCATGTTGTTGGCGGCAGTTAAGCAAGTCGAAGTTGATGAACGCATTACGCTAGACGACGAACGCATTTTAAGCATCATCGTAAAGCAAGTTAAACAACGTAAAGACGCCGCAGAGCAGTTTCTCGCCGCTGAGCGTCACGACCTAGCAGACACAGAACTCGCCGAGATTGAAATCTTAGAAACGTTCCTTCCTAAAGCTCTAACTGAACAAGAAGTGGCTTCATTAATTGAAGCGGCCATTGCTCAATCAGGTGCTGCAGGAATGCAAGATATGGGTAAAGTGATGGGCATCCTGAAACCTCAGGTACAAGGCCGTGCAGACATGGGCGCAATTAGCGCTGCTGTTCGCAGTAAACTAGCCTAAGTCCATCCCTTAGAATACTCGAACAAGCCGTGTTCTCTTTGAGTTCACGGCTTGTTTGTTTTTCAAAAACGCTGAAGTTGGTAGCGAATGGCCGGAAGAATAGCGCAACAATTTATCGATGACCTATTGGCGAGAACAGATATTGTTAGCCTAATCGATCAGCGCGTGCGCCTAAAAAAAACCGGAAAAAACTATACAGCCTGCTGTCCTTTCCATAACGAAAAATCCCCCTCATTTAACGTAAGCCAAGACAAACAGTTTTATCACTGCTTTGGTTGTGGTGTCAGCGGCAACGCTATTAGCTTTTTAATGGAATACGACAGACTCGAGTTTGTTGACGCGGTAGAAGAGCTGGCCAGCCAAATGGGCCTGGAAGTTGAACGGGAAAACAGCAACAACAGCAAGTTTGATCAAGCCAAAAGCCAGCAACAACGCCAAGCCGCCAAAGACTTATACGAGCTCATTGCTCAGGCTAGCCGTTTCTTTCAGCAGCAATTACGCAGCCATCCTAAAAAGCAGCAAGTGATCGACTATTTAAAAGGTCGTGGACTTAGCGGCGAGGTGGTGCAACGCTTCTCGATTGGTTATGCACCCGATGAGTGGGATGCACTGGGTAAAACGCTTGGTTACTCAGCACAAGCGAGTCAACAACTGTTAGATGCAGGCTTATCGATTGAAAATGAAAGCGGTCGCCGCTATGACCGTTTTCGTGATCGAGTGATGTTCCCTATTCGCGATAAGCGAGGGCGCTACATTGGCTTCGGCGGCCGAGTACTGGGCGACGGTACACCCAAATACCTCAACTCACCAGAAACCAGCGTATTTCATAAGGGTCGAGAGCTATATGGCCTATACGAAGTACGCCAAGCCCACAAACAAGTGCCACAGATTCTGGTGGTTGAAGGCTATATGGACGTGGTATCGCTGGCCCAGTTTGGAGTGGACTATGCAGTGGCTTCACTGGGTACCTCTACCACGCCGGAGCATTTGCAAACGCTATTTCGCGCCAGCAGTAAAATTATCTGCTGTTATGATGGCGACCGCGCCGGACGCGATGCTGCCTGGCGTGCACTAGAAAATGCCCTACCGCACTTACGTGACGAGGTAGAGCTGAAGTTTATGTTTTACCCGATGGCGAAGATCCCGACACCTTAATACGTCAAGAAGGCAAAGACGGTTTTGAACAACGTATGCATCAGGCGATGCCCTTGTCGCGCTTTTTATTCGAACGCTTAAGTCAAGAAATCGACATTAGCAGCGATGCCGGTAAAAGCCACATGGCTGCCCGCGCCTACGAGCTCATTTCGCAAGTAAAGGCTAACTTTTACAAAGAAACCTTGTTGACCGAGTTAGCCACTCAAAATCGGATGATTCGTAGCCAACTAGAAAAAGAACTGGCGCAACTAGAGCGCCAACAACGTAACCAAGTCAGTAGCGTTAAAAAGCTCAGCCTAACGCCTATGCGTAAAGCTATCGCAATGATTTTACAACGCCCGGCGATCGCCAACGACTTGCCGCCCTCGGAAGAGCTACAGCAAGTTAACATCAAGGGCATGCCGCTACTACTGGCCTTAATCGCCGAAATCCATAATAAGCCGGATATTACTAGCGCCCAGTTGTTAGAACGTTGGCGTGACCAACCAGAGCAAAAACATTTAAGCGCGTTGGCCAGCTACAATTTGGAAATCGACGAGTCCGGCTACCCCGACGAACTGCAAGATATTATTGCCAGTTTCATCGAACAACTGCTGTTACAACGTTACGAACAGCTCAATGTAAAGTCCTTAAACGGCACACTGAGTATCGAGGAGAAACGTGAAATGTTGCAATTAATTACCGAATTAAAGCCTTAAATGGTTTGTTTAAGTAATAAACAAAAACTTTTTACTAAATTGACCTTGATATAGAAATTTTAACCCATACTTGATATAATTCATCGTTTGCGCCTACAGCGCGAACGTTTATGGTTTTGCTAGCTTAATCTACTTCGGATGACATCTATGGAACAAACCCCACAGTCTCAACTCAAACTCCTTCTCGCAAAAGGTAAAGAGCAAGGCTACTTAACTTATGCAGAGGTAAATGACCATTTACCTGCTGATATCGTAGATTCCGATCAAGTTGAAGATATCATTCAAATGATCAACGACATGGGTATTCAGGTACATGAAAATGCGCCCGATACCGATGACTTACTGTTGGCCGAGAATACAACTGACGAAGACGCAGCAGAAGCCGCGGCGCAAGCACTTGCCACAGTAGAGTCAGAACTTGGCCGAACCACCGACCCAGTACGTATGTACATGCGCGAAATGGGCACCGTTGAACTATTAACCCGTGAGGGCGAAATTGACATCGCCAAACGAATTGAAGAAGGGATCAATGAAGTTCAACGCAGTGTTTCAGAGTACCCCGAAACTATTTCTATCTTGCTTGATATGTATGATCAATACCAAGCAGAAGAACTCAAAATTAGCGACATCGTAAACAGCTTCATCGACGAAAACGAAATAGCCGAAGCGGCGCCAACCGCCACTCACATCGGTTCAGAGCTTGAAGAAAAAGATCTCGATGACGAAGACGATGACGACGACGACGACGATGACGAAGAAGAAGAAGACGTAGGTTTAGACCCAGAAGTGGTGAAAGAGCGCTTCGACACGCTACGCACTCAATACGACAAAACCCACGCGGTTATTGCCGAGCATGGCCGTTTGTCTGCTCAAGCAACCAAAGAAATCTTTGAGCTAAGTGAAATTTTCCACACTTTCCGCTTAGTGCCTAAATTGTTCGACAAATTAGTTGCCAGCATGCGCAACATGATGGAGCGGGTGCGTACCCAAGAGCGTCTAATCATGAAGCTATGTGTTGAGCAAGGCAAAATGCCTAAGCAAGCCTTTGTAAAAGCTTTCTCCAAAGACGAAACAAGCGAAGACTGGTTTAACGAGCATAAAACCTCAGCTAAAGACTACGCGCCAGCGTTAATGGAAGTAGACGAAGAAGTACGTCGTTGTATCTTCAAACTTAAAAGTGTTGAAGAAGAAACTGGCCTTAGCATTAACAGCATTAAAGACATCAACCGTCGTATGAGCATCGGTGAAGCCAAAGCCCGCCGAGCTAAGAAAGAAATGGTTGAAGCCAACCTACGTTTGGTTATCTCTATTGCTAAAAAGTACACCAACCGTGGCTTACAATTCCTTGATTTAATTCAGGAAGGTAACATTGGCTTGATGAAGGCGGTAGATAAGTTTGAATACCGTCGTGGTTACAAGTTCTCGACTTACGCCACTTGGTGGATCCGTCAGGCAATTACCCGTTCAATTGCAGACCAGGCACGTACTATTCGTATTCCTGTGCACATGATCGAAACCATTAACAAGCTAAACCGTATTAGCCGTCAAATGCTTCAAGAAATGGGCCGCGAACCCACGCCAGAAGAATTGGCAGAACGCATGTTAATGCCTGAAGACAAGATCCGTAAGGTGCTAAAAATTGCCAAAGAGCCTATCTCCATGGAAACCCCAATTGGTGACGATGAAGATTC
>NZ_JBNKPP010000100.1:0-16350 GCF_050295395.1 Agarivorans sp. | reverse complement strand
CTGCTTTAGTTTCCGCGGGGGCTTCCACTTCAGCTGCTACTGGCGCTTCCGCTTTAGTTTCCGCGGGGGCTTCCACTTCAGCTGCTACCGGTGCTTCTGCTTTAGTTTCTGCGGGAGCTTCCACTTTAGCTGCTACTGGCGCTTCTGCTTTAGTTTCAGCGGGGCTTTCCACTTCCGCTGCAACCGGCGCTTCTGCTTTAGTTTCAGCGGGAGATTCCACTTCCGCTGCTACTGGCGCTTCTGCTTTAGTTTCTGCAGGTGCTTCGTCTTTAGCTGCAACCGAGACTTCTGCTTTAGTTTCTGCAGGTGCTTCGTCTTTAGCTGCAACTGAGACTTCTGCTTTAGTTTCTGCCTCTGGGTAACGTGCATCTACAACTTCATTTGCTGATTCAGCTTTGGGTAAGTCGTTAAAACGTTTACGTCCTGCACTGCTTGACGCGCGACGACGGCGCTTCGGTTTAGCTGGTGCTTCGTTTGATTCTGCAGCCTTCGTGGGGGCGGCTTTATCTTCTAGTGGCGCTTTTTCTTTGCTAGGCGCTGGCGGAGTCTGTTCAACCTCTACTTGCTCAGCAGGCTTAACAGTACTTGCATTATCTAAACGCACTTTTTTACGAAGGTTGCGGCGCTCACGGCGTTCTTTGATTTTTTGCTCTTTAGGCGCTTGTTCCTGCTTCTCAACAATGCTTTCTTGTGGCTGCTCATTGCTATCCGCTTTAGGCTTGTTGCGTTGATCCTTGCGACGTCGGTTACTTGGCGCTTCTTTGGCTTCTGGTGTTTCTTTGCGTTCAGGGCGCTCTTGACTTCTATTATTACGTTTATCTTTAGCACCACGCTGGTTATTCCGGCGGTTACCACGCTGGTTATCGCGTTGGTTATCTCGGGGGCTATTGTTT
This sequence comes from Agarivorans sp., assembly GCF_050295395.1. Taxonomy (NCBI): domain Bacteria; kingdom Pseudomonadati; phylum Pseudomonadota; class Gammaproteobacteria; order Alteromonadales; family Alteromonadaceae; genus Agarivorans; species Agarivorans sp. The sequence continues at coordinate 15,457 of NZ_JBNKPP010000100.1, read as the reverse complement.
TTGGTTGTTGTGGCAGCTTTAGTTTCGGTCGTCGGCTCTGATGCAAATATAGAGCTGAAGAAAGCCACTATGCGCTCGATCAGCGAAGGACTGCTTACCGTTTTTGCTTGAACTGGTTTAGTTGCGGGTTTAGCTGGCACTGAAGGCGCCGCTGGAGCACTAAACCCTTGCAGAACCGGCTGCTCGGCTTCAATGCGCTCTTTAGCCACCTGATTAGGTTGATAAACTGGAGAAGGGTTCTCAGCGGTTAGCTGATAGCTGGCTTCTTGAGTTTCTTCGCCGGTACGGATACGAGTTACATCGTAGTGAGGTGTTTCCATGTGTTGGTTAGGAATAATCACCAGACGCACTGAGTGGCGTTTTTCTAGCTTGTTAATGGCTACGCGCTTTTCATTGAGCAGGTAGGCTGCCACTGGCACCGGCACCTGAGCATGCACTTCAGAGGTATTCTCTTTTAGCGCTTCTTCTTCAAATAGTCGTAGGATAGATAACGCTAACGATTCATTGTCACGAATGGTGCCTTGACCACTACAACGGGGACAAATATGGGTGCTTGACTCGCCTAGTGAAGGGCGTAAGCGCTGACGCGACATTTCTAGCAAACCGAAACGAGAAATTCGGCCGACTTGAACACGGGCGCGATCTTGGCGTACGGCTTCACGGAAGCGATTTTCTACTTCACGTTGGTTTTTAACCGGCGTCATATCGATGAAGTCAATCACTACCAAACCACCTAAGTCTCGTAGACGAAGTTGACGAGCAATTTCATCGGCGGCTTCTAGGTTGGTTTGTAAGGCCGTTTCTTCGATATCACCACCTTTAGTGGCTCGAGCCGAGTTAATATCGATAGAGGTTAATGCTTCGGTTGGGTCAATAACAATCGAGCCGCCAGAAGGTAGGCGAACTTCGCGTTGGAAGGCCGACTCGATTTGTGACTCAATTTGATAGTGATTGAACATCGGCACTTCCCCTTCGTAACGCTTAACGCGGTTAACGAAGTCAGGACGAACTAACTCGATGTGCTTCTTAGCTTGTTCAAAAATAGTTTTGTTATCGATAAGGATCTCGCCAACATCGCGACGTAGGTAATCGCGAATCGCACGAACAATAACGTTACTTTCTTGGTGAATTAAGAACGGCGCGGCTTTAGATTCCGCGGCGTCAGTAATCGCTCCCCAGTGGTTAAGCAGTACTTTTAAGTCCCACTGTAGCTCTTCAGCAGATTTACCTACACCGGCGGTGCGAACAATTAAGCCCATTCCTGTAGGTAGCTCTAAGCCGTTCATGGCTTCTTTAAGTTGGGTTCGCTCGTCTCCTTCGATACGACGCGAAATACCACCTGCACGAGGGTTATTAGGCATTAATACCAGGTAGCTTCCCGCTAGGCTGATAAAGGTAGTTAGTGCAGCGCCTTTGTTGCCTCGTTCTTCTTTATCAATCTGAACGATGACCTCTTGGCCTTCTTTTACCACTTCTTTAATGCTAGGACGGCCTTGATAAACGTAGCCTTCAGGGAAATATTCGCGGGCGATTTCTTTCATTGGAAGGAAACCGTGTCGCTCTGCGCCATAATCAACAAAAGCAGCTTCTAAACTAGGTTCTACTCGAGTAATTTTACCTTTGTAAATATTCGCTTTTTTCTGTTCGTGACCAGGACTTTCTATGTCTAAGTCGTATAGCCGTTGGCCATCGACCAATGCAACGCGCATCTCTTCAAGCTGCATTGCATTAATTAACATTCTTTTCATTCTTGTTGCCTTGGGGTTGTATTGTTAAAACAACCTTTTGGACAGCAATTAACCTGCCTTAAATGGCCAGACCCTGTGTTTTGGTCAGAGCGTATAGGTAACCTCCCGGTTAGCTTCTCTAGTCTTTAGGGCGCATTTTGGCGCTTTTATAAATAATAGGTCCCGCAGATTTTGCTTGCCGGACTAAACAATCTATTCTATATAGCTTTGATTTAAGGCAAATAATTGTGATTGCCCATCAGGTTGCTATGAAAAATCTTAGTTTTAAGAGCGCCAAAATATACAAATTAATGCGCTCTGAATGCTGTGCCAAATAAGGAAAACCTTTAAAAACGGGCACTTTAAGCCTTACAAATATAGCAAAGCTATATTTTTCCATCAAATTATTTATGAGCATGTTACAATTTTTGCTATGAATACTGAAAATAAAGCAGTTCAGATGGTTACGGTAAGTGACGATGAAGCTGGACAAAGAATAGATAACTTCCTTTTAAAACACCTGAAAGGGGTACCGAAAAGTCGTATTTATCGTATTTTACGCAAAGGTGAGGTCAGGGTTAACAAAAAACGGGTTAAACCGGAATATAAGCTAGCCGCCGACGACGTGGTGAGGATACCTCCGATACGGGTCTCTGAGGCCAGTAGTTTGCCGTCAAATAAGCTAAACCAAGTCACCGAGCTTGAACAGCACATCGTTTATGAAGACGATTGCTTGCTGGTGATTAACAAACCTTCGGGTATGGCGGTGCATGGTGGTAGTGGGCTTAGCTTTGGCGTAATTGAAGCACTTCGCTCATTACGTCAAGATTGCCGTTACTTGGAATTAGTGCATCGTATCGACAGAGATACTTCGGGTTTGTTAGTGGTGGCTAAAAAACGCAGTGCCCTGCGCGAAATGCATCGTCAATTGCGCGAAAAAGTCGTGCAAAAAGATTATCTAACGCTGGTTCACGGCCAGTGGCCAAAATCGATTAAGACTGTGGATGCTCCTTTAAGAAAAAATGCCCTAGCATCTGGAGAGCGTATCGTGATTGTCGACTATCACGAAGGAAAGCCATCGTTGACTCGTTTTCGCATCGAGCGACGTTTTGCCGATATGACCTTAATGAAGGCCAGTCCGGTAACTGGGCGAACCCATCAAATTAGGGTTCATTGTTTAGAGCAAGGTCATAGTATCGCCGGCGATGACAAATATACCGATAAAGCCCTATTAGCTGAAACCCAAGCGAAGGGCTTATCGCGGCTATTTCTACATGCTTGGCAGATCCGCTTCATTCACCCAGCCAGCCAAAAAGAAATGCATCTAACTGCGCCGTTAGAAGCCAGCCTGCAACAATTTTGCGAGCAATTAACGCCTCTATAACAGAGGCGCGGCGCATGTTCTCGTTAGTGCCTGCGCTGCGCTCTTGATAGTTTCTTATAATAAAGGATAGTTTTGCGCTTCCAATAAGCCACATAACTTGATTAGCGGCAAACCAATAAGAGTATTGGGGTCGTCGCCGCGTAAATACTTAAACAGAACAATGCCAGAGCCCTCACTTTTAAAACTACCGGCACAGTTATAGGGTTGCTCGCTGTTTAAGTAGCGTTCTATCAGTGAAGGACTGAGTTCTCGAAAGCCCACCTCAAAGGTATCCACTAGGCTCTCCATATGCTGAGTCTGGCTGTTATATAGTGCTAAGCCAGTATAAAACATAATGGTTTTACCACTGGCGCGGCTAAGCTGCTTGACCGCATTTACATGGTTGCCCGGTTTTCCTACAATCTCTCCGTCAATACAACATACTTGATCGGAGCCTATAATTAGATGCTGCGGATAACTAGCTGCACCGGCGAGGGCTTTTTGCTCGGCCAAACGTACTACAAGCTGTTGCGCCGATTCATCTTTTTGCGGGCTTTCGTCTATGTCGGGACTAAAGCTCGAAAAATGGGGAGTTACTTTTTCTAAAACCTGCTTTCTAAAAGGAGAGCTAGAGGCGAGAATGAGTCGATTTTCCATCGTTTTTTAACCAAAATTAAAGCTTGGTAGATTGTAAACACAATTTATTGCCGTGACGATGCTTAAAGCCATGAAAAAAGCAGAAATTGTTTTGACTATCGCTAAGCGTAACTATATTATGCGCGCCTTATGCAAAAAGTGAAATTACCAGTAGAGATTGACCCGTTTAAGACGGCTAGGCGAAAGTTAGATTATCAAGGTGTCCTTGAAGTAAAACGATTGCCCCGATTAAGCGAAGCAAGCTTGAAAGTGAATAGTGATGTAGACGTCTGGTTGCGCTTTGAAACCGATCCTCAAGGGTTGGTTGTCGTTCAAGGCAAAGCGTTAACTGAGGTGGAGTTGGAATGCCAACGATGCGGAGAAAGTTTTACTTATCCAATTCATGTTGAATTCAACTACTCACCAGTCTGCGATGAATCGCAAGTGGAAGCGTTACCTGAAGATTACGAACCACTACAGTTAGATGAAGACAACTATTTCTTGGTCGCTGATTTGATTGAAGACGAGCTCTTGCTTGCCTTACCAATCATTCCCAAACATGAATTAACAGCATGTAAGGTTCAGCAGAGCGAGCAAGTATTTGGCGAAATCGACGAGGTAGTAGAGAAAGAATCTAAACCGAATCCATTTGCAGTGTTACAAAGTTTAAAAAAGAAAGACTAGGAGACTGGGTCAATGGCTGTTCAGAAAAGTAAAGTTACACGTTCTAGACGTGGCATGCGTCGTTCACATGACGCAATTGAAAACAATGTTGCATTAACTACTGACGCAACTTCAGGTGAACTTCACCGTCGTCACCATGTTACTGCTGACGGTTACTACCGCGGTAACAAGGTTATTAACAAGTAAATTTTTGCATTTTGCAAAAACTTACTATTGCAGTTGATGCAATGGGGGGCGATATTGGCCCCCATGTTACAGTGCCTGCCGTTGCGCAGGCACTTAACGAATACTCCCATCTCTATGTTACCTTAATTGGTGACCAACACCTTATACATCCCTTACTGATTCAATTTGGTATTGCTCAGCACCCACGCCTGTTGTTTATTCATACTAGCCAAGTTGTCACTGCTAACGATAAGCCGATCACCGCACTACGTTCGCGCCGTCAATCCTCGATGCGTTTAGCGTTGGATTTGGTTCATCAAGGCCAAGCTGATGCCTGTGTTAGCGCTGGCAATACTGGGGCATTAATGGCGATGGCAAAGGTGGTACTTAAGCTGTTGCCAGGAATAGAGCGGCCAGCGTTAATTAGCCATTTACCCGAAGAAAGCGGTAGAGGTTGTTTATTGTTGGATCTAGGCGCGAACTCTAGTTGTGACTCAGAAGTGTTGATGCAGTTCGCCGTGATGGGGGCCGCCTTAGCTGAAAGTGTATGGGGGTTAACTCGTCCACGGGTGGCCTTACTTAATATTGGCGAAGAGCAAATAAAGGGTAACGATGTGGTTAAACAAACCGCGCAGCTTCTTGAAAACTCAAACGCAATTAATTACATTGGCTTTGTTGAGGGGAATCAGCTATTTAGTGGTAAAGCTGATGTAATAGTTTGTGATGGATTTGTCGGCAATATTGCATTAAAAACCGCCGAAGGCGTATCTAAGCTGATTCTTACCAAACTAAAAGCCCAGTTCGATGTAAACTGGTTTGCTCGATTTATATTAAAATTGTTTTTGCCAAGCTTAAAATCACAGTTAAAACAACTGAACCCCGACCAGTATAATGGCGCGAGTCTGGTAGGATTGCGCGGCATTGTGATTAAGAGCCATGGTCATGCCGACGAGACGGCATTTTTACAAGCTATTCACCAAGCCGTTGCCGAAATACAGCAGCAAGTGCCAAGCCGTATTACCGACAAATTAGAATCTTTATTAATTGATAAGCATTAAGTCATTTATGTACTCAAAAATATTATCTACGGGTAGTTATCTGCCAAGTAACGTAAGAACCAATTCCGATCTTGAGCGAATGGTTGAAACCAGTGACCAGTGGATCACTGACCGCACGGGTATAAAAGAACGTCGAATTGCTGGTAACAATGAGTCGGTAGCCGATATGGGCGCGTACGCGGCTGAACTAGCGATTGAAAGAGCGGGTATCGATAAAAATGACATCGGCCTGATTATTTTAGCCACCACTTCAAGTGAAAATGCTTTTCCTGCTGCGGCTTGTGAAGTTCAAGCTAAGTTGGCTTTGCCTGGCGTGCCCGCCTTTGACATCGCCGCCGCTTGTGCCGGCTTTACTTATGCCTTAAGTGTGGCCGATCAGTACATAAAAAGTGGCTTAGTTAAAACCGCTTTAGTGATTGGCGCAGATAAACTATCTCACATGTGTGATCCCGATGATCGCTCAACCATCATTTTATTTGGTGATGGTGCAGGTGCGGTATTGCTGGGCGCGAGTGAGCAGCCGGGTATTTTGTCTACCCATATTCATGCTGACGGCCGTTATGGTGATCTACTCAAGCTCCCTCATCCGCGCCGTGGTATGTCGGGCAGTGAAATGGAATCTTACATGACCATGAGTGGTAATGAAGTATTCAAAGTCGCGGTAACCCGTTTAAGTGAAATTGTGACTGATACCTTGGCCGCCAATGGTATCGATAAAAGTGAATTAGATTGGTTGGTTCCCCATCAAGCCAATTTCAGAATTATTAAAGCCACAGCCAAAAAACTATCCATGCCGATAGATAAAGTGGTATTAACCTTAGACCGACATGGCAATACTTCTGCTGCTTCTGTGCCTATTGCTTTAGATGAAGCAGTAACTGACGGACGTATTCAGCGTGGACAGCTAGTATTACTGGAAGCCTTTGGTGGTGGTTTTGCGTGGGGCAGTGCCCTAGTTAGATTTTAATTAGTAGGATAGATGATGAGTAAATTAGCATTTGTTTTTCCAGGACAGGGTTCTCAAAGCGTTGGCATGTTGGCCGAACTAGTTGAGGAATACCCGATTGTTGCTGATACCTTTAAAGAAGCATCAGAGGTATTAGGTTATGACTTAGCGGGCTTAATCGCTAATGGTCCTGCAGAAACGCTAAATGAAACTAGCCGTACCCAGCCAGCTTTGCTTGCCGCATCTGTGGCGTTATGGCGTCTATGGAATCAACTGGGTGGCGAACAACCTAAACTATTAGCCGGTCACAGCTTGGGTGAATACTCTGCTTTAACTTGTGCTGGCGTATTAAGTTTTGCAGATGCGCTGAAATTGGTTGAGTATCGTGGTCAGCTAATGCAACAAGCCGTGCCTGCGGGAGTAGGGGCTATGTCTGCCATTATTGGCTTGGCAAACCAAGATATTATTGATGCTTGCGAAAAGGCTGCTGAAGATCAAGTGGTTACTGCGGTTAACTTTAATTCTCCGGGACAAGTGGTTATTGCCGGTCATAAAGAAGCGGTAGAGCGCGCTAACTTACTATGTAAGGAAGCAGGTGCTAAACGTGCTCTTCCGTTGCCGGTTAGCGTTCCTTCTCACTGTGCGTTAATGCAACCTGCCGCAGACGAGTTGGCGGGTTATATCGAAGGGGTGACCTTTTCAGAGCCGAAATTCGATGTGATTAATAACGTTGATGTTGCTATTGAAAAAGAGGCTAAAGCGATTAAGTCTGCTTTAATTAAGCAGTTATATAGTCCAGTACGCTGGACTGAGACTGTTGAAACTATGGCTGCCAAAGGTATCGACACCGTTTATGAGTGTGGCCCAGGTAAAGTGTTAAGTGGTTTAGTGAAGCGTATTCACAAACCTTTAGTGGCAGCCGCAATTAACGATGTAACATCGATAAAAACAGCTTTAGATAATAAGTAACGAGGATAAGTTTAATGTCTTTACAAGGTAAAGTGGCCTTAGTCACTGGAGCAAGTCGCGGAATTGGTCGAGCAACGGCTGAAACCTTAGTCGCTAGAGGCGCTACGGTTATCGGTACAGCTACTTCCGAGAAAGGAGCAGAAGCGATTGCTAGTTACTTAGGTGACAATGGCACTGGTTTAGCCCTAGACGTGACATCAACCGAGTCTATTCAACAGTTATTTGCTGATATTAAAGCTAAATATGGTGATATCGATATTTTAGTGAATAATGCGGGTATCACTCGTGACAATTTGTTAATGCGTATGAAAGACGAAGAGTGGGAAGATATTATCAGTACTAACCTGACTTCGGTATACCGTTTAAGCAAGGCGGTATTGCGCTCAATGATGAAAAAACGTCATGGCCGCATTATCAGTATTGGCTCAGTGGTTGGAACCATGGGCAATGCAGGTCAAGCTAATTACGCAGCAGCAAAAGCTGGGGTATTAGGTTTTACTCGCTCATTAGCGCGTGAAGTCGCTTCTCGCGGGATCACAGTAAACGCGATTGCCCCCGGTTTTATTGAAACAGATATGACCAGAGCACTTGACGAGAATCAACGTGGTGCTATCTTGTCGCAGGTGCCTATGGCTCGTCTTGGTGACGCTGAAGAAATCGCCAAAACCGTCGCTTTTTTGGCAAGTGAAGATGCTGCCTACATTACGGGCGAAACGATCCATGTGAATGGCGGGATGTACATGGTTTAAGCAGTGGCTTAAAAAATGTGCAAAAAATTGATAGATCGCAAGTTTTTTAGATAAATAACTACGAAAAACGTGGTTAGACCACTACGGTTAGACTTGCAAAGTAGTTCGGTTTGAATACACTATCGCAACAACGCAGAAGCGTATTTACTAAGGAAAAATATTGTCATGAGTGCAATTGAAGAACGTGTTAAAAAAATCATCATCGAGCAATTAGGTGTAAGCGAAGACGAAGTTAAAAACGAAGCTTCTTTCGTTGACGACTTAGGCGCTGACTCTTTAGATACTGTAGAACTAGTTATGGCTTTAGAGGAAGAATTCGATACTGAGATTCCTGATGAAGAAGCTGAAAAAATTACTACTGTACAAGCTGCAATTGATTACGTTCTAAATAATCAAGATTAATAAAAAAGTGGGCGACATCAGTCGCCCATTTTGCATCCCCCTAAGATAAGTAAATCCCCCCTTGGAGGCATTTCAGTGACCAAACGTAGAGTCGTTGTTACTGGTATTGGTGCGCTATCACCAGTAGGTAATACAGCAGAGTCAACTTGGCAAGCATTACAAGCTGGCCAAAGTGGCATAGGCCCTATCGAACACTTTGATGTAGAAGCATTTCCAACCCGTTTTGCAGGCTTGGTTAAAGACTTCAATGTTGAAGAATTTATGAGCAAAAAAGACGCCCGTAAAATGGACGCGTTTATTCAATACGGTGTAGCAGCCGGTGTCATGGCTTTTGATGACGCAGGTATTGAAGTTACTGAGGAAAATGCAGATAGCATTGGGGTGTCTATAGGCTCTGGTATCGGTGGTCTAGGACTTATCGAACAGAACCATGAAAATTATTTAAAAAATGGGCCGCGCAAGATTAGCCCGTTTTTTGTTCCATCAACCATTATCAACATGGTTGCGGGTCACCTTTCCATAATGAAAGGCTTAAAAGGACCTAACATTGCGGTTACTACCGCTTGTACTACTGGCGCACACGCTATTGGTTTAGCTGCTCGAATGATCGCTTATGGCGACGCAGATGTCATGTTAGCCGGTGGTGCAGAAAAAGCCTCAACCCATCTAGGTATGGGTGGTTTTGGGGCCGCTAAAGCCTTATCTACTCGAAACGATGACCCTACAAAGGCCAGTCGCCCTTGGGATAAAGATCGTGACGGTTTTGTACTTGGTGATGGTGCTGGTGTTGTAGTACTTGAAGAGTATGAGGCAGCCAAAGCGCGTGGCGCTAAAATATACGCAGAATTAGTTGGCTTTGGTATGAGTGGTGATGCTTACCACATGACTTCGCCACCGGCTGACGGTGATGGCGCTGCTCGTTCTATGGCTGCGGCGATTAAAGATGCAGGCATTGATGCTGCAGCTATTGATTACATCAATGCTCACGGCACATCAACTCCAGCTGGCGATATCGCAGAAACTCAAGCGGTTAAAAGTGTATTTGGCGAGCACGCTAACAAGGTCTTGGTTAGTTCAACAAAATCGATGACCGGTCACCTATTAGGTGCAGCAGGCGCAGTTGAAGCGATTATCTCTATCTTGGCTATTCGCGATCAAATTGCACCGCCTACCATCAATCTAGAGAATCCTAGTGAGGGTTGCGATTTAGATTACGTAGTTGGTAAAGCGCGTGCAGCGAAAATCGATTACGCTTTATCTAACTCTTTTGGTTTCGGTGGAACTAACGGTTCGCTGATATTCAAGAAAATTGATAGCTAAACGCGTATCTTCGCTATAGCAAATTAAAGCCTGATGTTATCATCGGGCTTTTTTATATATAGGATTTTTAACTTGCACGATTCTGCTTTGTCTCAGCTTGATCGGGGCTTAAGTTACGGTGACGGCTTTTTTACTACCATGTTGGTAGAGAATGGGGCTATCCAATTGTGGCCTTATCATCACCAGCGCTTGCTTAAGGCTCAGCAGCAACTCGGTTTTCCATTGGTAGAACTTGAGCAGATCAAGCAGGAGCTGGAACAAGCCCTGCAGGGGAAGGTTTTAGCGGTTGCTAAGATCACCATTACTAGAGGTGTAGGTGGGCGAGGTTACAGTCTTCCGCAAGACGCTATTCCAACCATTTTCACCAGTATCAGCGAGTTTCCAGCGCATTATCTAAACTTGCGTCAGCAAGGATTAACTCTAGGCTTAGCTAAACAACGTTTAGCCAGTGGTAACATCACCGCCAATTTAAAAACCCTTAATCGTTTAGAGCAGGTATTACTTAAACAAGAAGCCGATATTCAACATGTGGATGACTTGGTTTGTTGTGATATTTTTGATCATGTTATCGAGGGGGTGGCATCTAACTTGTTTTGGGTTAAAGAAAACTGCATTTATACCAGTGATCTTCAGGGGGCCGGGGTTGCAGGTACCCAACGGGCCTTTTTACTGGATAACCTTGGTCAATCCCCCTATCAGCTAAAAATCGGAAAGTTTACACTTGCTCACATGAAGCAGGCCGATGAAATATTTGTTAGTAATGCGCTGTTACAATTTGCGCCGATTAAACAGTTTGCAGAGTATAGCTACACAGCTTTTCCTGTTTGTCGGTGGTTTCAAGATTTGGTGAAGCATGCTTCGTAAAGTTATTTTCAGTTTTATCCTATTATCCTTAGTGGCTGGTTTGCTTGGCTATCGCTGGTTTGATCGTTATTTAACTCAGCAATGGCAGCAGCCGAGAACAGCCTTGTTGGAACAAGTTTCGGTGAGCGCCGGTGATAATTTGTATCGGGTCGCCCATTCTGTCTTTGCCAATGCCGACAAGGATGTTTGGTGGCTGAGAGTATGGTTTAAGTTACATCCTCAGCATAGCCAAATCAAACGTGGCTACTACGCTTTACCCGAGCAGCTAAGCTACGCCGAGCTAGCCCAGCTGTTGGCTAGCGGGAAGGTAATGCAACTTAAAGTTAGCCTTATTGAGGGCGAAACTTTTGCCGAATTTTGGGCCAAGTTGAATACCACAGAAGGTATTAAGCCGAGCGATAAAACCGAGCAGCAGTTAATCGAGTGGCTTAAGTTAGAGCACAGCAAGCTAGAGGGTTTGTTACTGCCAGAAACCTATTTCTTTGTACATGATACTCCTGCGGAACAGATAGTATTACGGGCTAACCAAGCCTTAAATAAGGTGTTAGAAGAGCAATGGAGTAAGCGCCAAGAAAACCTGCCGCTAGCTAACCCCTATCAAGCCTTGATATTAGCGTCGATTATTGAGAAAGAAACAGGCGCTAAGTTTGAACGTCCTACCATTGCATCGGTATTTGTTAATCGTTTGAATAAAGGGATGCGTTTACAAACCGATCCTACGGTTATTTATGGTATGGGTGAGCGTTATGATGGCAATATTCGACGTAAAGATTTACGCGAGGCCACACCTTACAATACTTATGTGATTAAGGCTTTACCGCCTACGCCTATTGCCATGGCCAGCGAAGATGCCATTATTGCGGCCCTAAATCCAGAACATACGCGCTACTATTATTTCGTTGCCAAAGGAGGCGGTGAACATTACTTCTCCAAGTCCTTGGCCGAGCATAATCGAGCAGTAAGAAAATATATTTTAAAGAAGTAATAGAATGAAGCCCGGAAAGTTTATTGTTATTGAAGGATTAGAAGGCGCTGGAAAAAGTACCGCGGTGGCGGTTATTCAGCAGCAGTTAACACAACACGGTATCGCATTCATCAATACTCGTGAACCAGGAGGAACCCCCATTGCCGAAGCATTACGCAACATTGTTAAGCAAGGGGTGGACGATGAACAAGTCTGTGATAGTACCGAGTTGCTGCTGATGTATGCCGCTCGTGCACAGTTAGTCGAAACACGAATTAAGCCAGCCTTAGCGGCCGGTACATGGGTTATTGGCGATCGCCACGATCTCTCTTCGCAGGCCTATCAGGGCGGTGGACGGCAGTTAGGTTTAGCTAAGCTACAAGCGCTTAAACAACTGGCCATTGGTGATTTTGAACCCGACTTGACCCTGTATCTGGATATTGAGCCCAGCTTGGGTTTAAGCCGTGCCCGCGAACGTGGCGCCTTAGATCGCATAGAGCAGCAAGCTTTAAGTTTTTTTGAGCGCAGTCGCGAGGTGTATTTAGCCCAAGCCGCCGCATCAAACAAGATTAAAACCATTGATGCGAGTCAGCAACTGGCTAGCGTTTCTAGCGACATTGAAGCGACTATCAGCGCTTATTTGAAGGATGTCGATTAGATGAGTTTGCCTTGGTTGCGTCAAAGTTGGCAACAACTGTCTAAGCAATTGCTAGAGCAACAAATGCCACCTAGTTTGTTGCTTCGAGGCGAACGAGGCCTAGGTAAATTGCAATTGGCTCAGTTTGTTGCCAAAACCTTATTATGCAGCGAACAACAACATCAGGCCTGTAATCGTTGTCATAGTTGTCAGTTATTTGATGCCGGCGCACACAGTAGTGTGTTTCATTTTTCCCATGACAAACCCAAGGTAGATGACATTCGCGCTTTAACGGCTTGGGCTAACCAAACCAGCCAATTAGGGGCTTACAAAGTGGCAATTTTATCTGATATTGGCTCGCTTAATCCCGCGTCCAATAATGCTTTGCTCAAAACCCTAGAAGAGCCGGTCGCGAATACCCATTTCATTTTAATTAATCATTTGCCGTTTAAGCCGATCCCCACCATTGCTAGCCGTTGTCAGTTACTGACCATTAATGTTCCGCCGATAGAGCAAGTACAACAGTGGCTGGTTCAACAGAAATTAAAGCTTGACCAGCATTTCCCGTTGATCCATCGTTTCTGCAACGGCTCTCCCTTAGCCATTGCCGATTTCTACCGAGAACAACAACTGAGCGAATTACAAAGTTTTGTCGAGCAATATCAGTTGGCTTTGAGCCAGCAGCCAAATAAATTGGCGGAACTGATCAGCAAAGACCCGCTTAAGTTGCATTGGTTAGGGCATTGTCTATTACTGAGCATTAGTATCGCTAGAGGCTTGGTGAGCGAAACCACGTTTGCCACGTTTAGCTTTAAGGCGGCGTCGGTAAAAGCGCTTGAATTGGCCTATCAAGATTGGTTAGATCTTTGTAAACAATGGGAAACATTTCCCGGGCTTAATCTTAGCCAGCAGCTTTACCCACTAATTAGTAGATTTAAGGATTGATAGTAAATGTTAGTCGACTCTCATTGCCATTTAGACCGTTTAGACTATCAAAACAACCACCAAAACGTTGCCGACGCTTTAGCCAAAGCCAAATTGGCAGGGGTTGATTATTGCTTAGCGGTGGCCATTTCACCGGAAAAATTTCCAGCCATGCTTGAAAAGGTAGAGCAGTTTGAACAAGTGTTTGCCTCCTGTGGCATGCATCCTTTATATGTTCAGGATCAACCATTCGACTTAGCGCAAATGGAGGCCCACATACAGCACCCCAAGGTGGTGGCTGTGGGGGAAACCGGACTGGATTATTTCTATGCCAAAGAGCATAAAACACTGCAGCAACAGGTATTTGTTGAGCAAATTAAATTGGCGGTAAAACATAATAAGCCGTTGATTATTCATACCCGCGATGCGAGAGAAGATACTCTAGAGTTGCTCAGAGAGCATCAAGCTGATAGCTGTAAAGGGGTGCTACACTGTTTTACTGAAAGTTTAGAAATGGCTGAAGCCGCCATGGAAATGGGCTTTTACATTTCTGCTTCGGGAATCATTAGTTTTAATTCCGCTAAGGAGTTACAGCAAACCTTTAAGCAGATCCCTTTAGAGCGGATCTTGGTTGAAACCGATAGCCCTTATTTGGCTCCTGTTCCGTATCGAGGAAAAGAAAATCAACCCGCCTATACTCGTCGGGTTGCTGAGTGCTTAGCCGAGATTAAGGGAATAAGTTTGCAGCAAGTAGCAGAGCAAACCACGAAAAATTTCTTTGACTTGTTCAGCTTGGCTAAGCCTTAAAAAAACGGCTCCACTCTAGTCCTTGAGCGGAGCGTAGGGGAAGGGCTCTTTTTGTTAGAGCCTTGCGCTAATAGTAATTAAGTTTAGTCGCGCTTAGCGACTTTGCAAACTGAGCGCCCCCTTCCATATCAGCTTAGCCCCTTATCTTTTACCAGCTCTCGCGGGTAGCCATTCTTAATTTTGTTGCGAACCCACTTACCTAGGCCGATAATTTGCCCCTGATAACTTAAGGCCAGTTCTCCCTTGTTATTGTTGGGGTAGCTAATATCCTTGCCTTGATAATATTGGTGTGCCTGCTGATGGTCTAATTCCAGCACGTTTTTACTCACCAACGAAGCCAAGGCCGTTATCGCATCGTGGCTGGTACGAAAGCCTTGTTTAAACTCTTCTGCTAGCTTTATACCTACGCGTTCAAAGCGCATTTCATCTTTAACCCGAAGAAAGCTGTTGGGAAGTAACCAATAGTCTTGGCCTTTGAGAAAGACACTGTAGTTTTCCGGTAAGGTAATACCGAAGAGTTGAGAAAAATGTGTCTGAATAGCAGCCTGTTGTTTTTTGCTCGCAGCCTGGTAAGCAAAGGGCTTAATTCGTTTGTTTACTTCTGGAGTGGTCATTGAGGTAGCGGTTTTGCGTAAAGCGGCCACAAAAAAACCTTCGCTATCGTAATATTGCGGCCATATGTGTAGGTAACCTTCACTAGTGAGTGCCCGCGAGCTGCCTTGGAATAGCTGACCCAAGCTAATTGGCTCAAATTGCTCTGGATAACGCTGGGCAAGTGTTGCTATCACGTGCTGGTTTTCTTGCTGATTGAGGGTGCAGGTAGAGTAAACCACCACGCCGCCAGGTTTTAAAGCCTGTAGTGCACTTTCTAATAAGGTAGTTTGCAGCGCAGAGATCTCTGCTACATGCTGCTCGCTCCAGTTATCCAGTGCGTAAGGATCTTTACGTAAGGTGCCTTCGCCAGAGCAGGGCGCATCAAGCAAGATGGCATCAAATTGTTCACTCATCCATGGACCAAATACTTCAGCGCTAAAGTGAGTGATAGCGGCATTAGTCACTCCACAGCGAATAAGGTTGGCGGATAATACTTTCACCCGGCTGGCAGAGTACTCATTGGCTATAATGGCGCCTTGTCCTGCTAACACCGCGGCGAGTTGAGTAGTTTTAGAACCCGGCGCGGCGGCTGCATCTAAAATCAGGCTATTTGCTTGCGGTTCAAAGCAGTGAAATAAGGCGCTAACC
>NZ_JBNKPP010000099.1:0-5501 GCF_050295395.1 Agarivorans sp. | reverse complement strand
GGCGCAAGCGTTTTTTGAAGAAAATATTAAATATTTTTCGAGCCTCAATTAACCCCCAACTAAGCCACACAATACCCACAGACTTATCCACAACCAACCTTGATTAAAAATCAACAAGCCTATGAATTAAAAGTAATTGTGTGTTTTCGCAAGTTTCTGAATAAGAAACTGTACAATTTCTAGCTTATCGAGCAAAAGCTGGCTAACATGATGTCGCAATTTTGTTAAAAATTTGCTTTCTATTATTCTAAATACATTGAGCATTGAATTTATTATGAAAAATTCCAGTTTATCTGTCGTTATTTTAATCGCCGTAGCGATCGTGGCTTTTTTTGTAGCCGGCGCAGTAGCTCCGCTACAACCTTTACATTTATCTATCGCGGTAATCATTGGTGGTGCTATCGTTCTCGTTAGTGGTGGAGTATCTACAAGCAGTGATTCTTCAGCTGGTCACTCATCAAGTGAAACCAACGACAATATTGATACCCAAACCTTATATGTAGGTAATTTGCCTTACCGTGCAAACGAATCTGCTATTCGAAAATTATTCTCTGATTATGGGCAAGTTGTTTCGGTGCGTTTATTGAAAGATAAACAAACGGGGAAACGGCGTGGATTTGGTTTTGTGGAAATGGCTTCGGCGGATGCACCTAAAGCCATTGCAGCCTTAAACGAACAAGAATTTCAACAACGTACCCTTAAAGTACGTGAAGCCAACGAGAGAAAAGACACTTAAGTAAACAACTGCAGGCTAGTTAAACGGTAAGCTTGCAGTGTTTGCTGAAAACCCAATTCGGTGGAGGCTTTAGTGCAGTAAGCACGAGCCTCCATTTTTTTTGCCTGACGAATAGTATACGCATCCAATTGCAATAAGTGACGAACTCGCTTAGCGATAGCCTCTCCTGAATCGATGAGTTTAGTATGTTGGCCTAAAACCTGTTGTAATTCGGCCTTGAGTAAGGGGAAATGGGTACAGCCAAGCACTACGCAGTCTAAATCTTCCATACCAAGCCACGGTCTAAGAGCCTGCTCTACTTGGGAAAGCTCAATGCTTTGTCCTGCTAGTTTCTGTTCTGCCAGCTTAACGAGGCTAGTTGAGCCTAATAATTCTACTTTACAATCTTCCGCAAAATCGGCGATCAACTGCTCCGTATAGGCGCGTTCCACCGTTCCGGGAGTCGCTATCACGCCAAAGTGGCGAGTTTTACTGAGCATCGCAGCCGATTTTATTGCTGGCACCACTCCCACTACCGGAATACTAAGGGCTTCACGTAAGTAAGGCAGGCTTAAGGTACTGGCCGAGTTACACGCCACCACTAATAAGTCTGGATTTAGTTTACTGACGGCTTTGCTTAATAGGAATTTTACTCGCTGAATTAATGTGTTCTCTGACAATTCGCCATAAGGAAAGTAAAGGTTGTCGAATAAATAGCTGTATTGCAGTTCGGGATTAAGAGCTTGCAGTTGCTCTAAGATGGATAAACCACCTACACCTGAATCAAAAACAAGAACGTGCATGGCCGGTTGGTGCGCCTTAAAGAAAAATCAGCCCTAGTTTAACCAAAGCTAGGGCTGAGAGCTACGCCAAGCACACGCTTTTAAAACTGATAGCTGGCACCCAGTTCAAAACTGCGGCCACGAGCTTGGTAGTTAGCAGCCGTTGAATAGTCTTTATCAAACAGGTTACGTAACTTGGCATCTAATCTAAAGCCATTGGTAAAACGGTAGTTGGCGCTTAAGTCCCATACCGCATAACTATCTAATACTTGGGTATTGGCGGCATCTTCATAAGACTCGCCACGCCAAAGAACATCCAGTACTACATTAAGCTGTTGCCAATCAACATCGGCTTTATATTTGATTTGCTCCTGTGGACGACGAATCAATCGTTTACCCGTTGCCTTGTCTTCAGTATCCAACAATTCGAGGGTAATCCGATGGTTTAGCCAAGCTGTCGAGAACTCACCTTGAACTTCAATACCTTGGATCCGTGCATCATTGACATTATCAGGAGTCCATAAAGGCCAGCTATCAGGTGCTCCGCTGTAATCGTTATCGCAGTTAGCCACACAGCCCCAAGCAATCAGATTTTCTATGTCATTGCGGAATACGTTGAATTGCCACTGTGCACGCAGCAGATCTAGGGCAAAGCCAAATTCAGAGTTAGTTGAGGTCTCTGCTTTCAGGTTGGGGTTTTCACTACCTGGGTAATAAAGGTCATTAAAGGTAGGTGCGCGGTAGGCCGTGCCGTGTAAGGCATTAAAGCGCAAATCACTTTGTAACTGCCAAGACCAACCTAAATTATAGGTGGTATGTTCACCATAATGTTGGTTGTCATCATGACGCAAGCTCGCTTCAAGCACGTGTTTAATATAATCAGCACGAGCATTAACGTAGACCGCCTTGTTATCCCGGTCTTGCTTTTGGTAGGCTACGCTAGAACCCGATATATCTTCGTTTTGTAGATCTAACCCTGCTTGTAATAGCCATTGCTTATTTAACTGGTAGGCAAGTAACCAGTTAATCGCTTGGCGTTCGGTGGAATAACGATCTGGGTTAACAAAGTTAGTCGCATCGGCACTATCGGAACGGTCTTGTTGATAATTAAGGCCTAATTCACTGGTCCACTGCTGAGCTTGATAATTTAACTTAGCCCCGTAAACAGCTTGCTTCTGTTTGTTTAGATATTTACTACCCTGAATAAACTCAGATTCACCTTCATTATATATGGTGAATATACTGGCACGCCAAGCCTCGTTGAAGCGATGTTCTATGCTGAACAAACCACCCAAGCTCTCATAGCCATAATCTTCATTGAGCGTATCTTGAGGGCGAATATCATAGCCGTCGCTGCGATTAGCATTGAGCACCACATTGTATTGGGTCTTTTCTGTTGCTAAACCACTTGCTCGAACAGCAAACTGAGCACTATCTTCTGTGCCTAATGCGGCTTTTAGACCCAAGAACTGTTGTCCAAACTCAGGACGAGTAATGATGTTAATTACCCCGCCCACCGCATCCGCACCATAAATCGAGGCGCGCGCACCACGTAGAATTTCAATCCGCTCCACTAATTCTAGAGGCAACAATGATAATTGAGCGCCGCCGTTGGTAGCGGTGTTCACTCGCACACCATCGATCAAGTATAAAGACTGGGCTGAACTAGTACCGCGAATGAAGACACTTTCGGTTTGGCCTACGCCACCATTACGAGTCACACTAATCCCCACCTGCTGACTCAATACGTCAACAATATCTTGGGCACCACTATTCTCGATTTGTTCTCTGGTCACTAAGGTTAATGGGGCAATAACGCTATTTGCAGGCTGCTGCATGCGGTTAGCTGTCACCACCATCGTTTGTTCTTGGGAGGTTTCTTGGGCATAGCCGAAAGCTGGCGCAATAGCCGCCAGCAGAATAAGCTTTTTCATCGATTTGATCCTAATCTTCGCGTAGTACTTTTGCTGCGTAGCAGCATGGGCGTTGTGGCAGGTATTCGGACTTGGAGGCGTATAACTTGTACTACGGCTACGACTTCCCGTTTAACAATCTAAACAGTGTCTGGAGATCCTTGAAAAAGATCAATCCTTGAGCTTTCGTTCCTCTTTACCGCTGCGCGTCAGTTCTGGATTTGCACCAGATTCCCTATTAAGTTTCGCAAAACGAAACACCACAGCGGGCGAGATTATAAGTGAGGCTTAATGTGATTGGTAGCACAAAAATCCTCACATTTAATCAACTTGAAATTAACTAATGTTGTCAGCAGACTGATTAGTCGGTGTTGCAGTCGCTCCGTTAAACATGGCCAAGGCCTCGGCCATGCGCTCAGCAAATCCTTTAAAACGGGTAATGTCCGCCGCTTTATCGGCAGGCTCTGCTGGACTAGAGATAGGCAAGATACCATCGAGTAATTGATCGGTAGCGGCCTTGGGTTCGGCAAACAAGGCGCTTACCTTAGCTTGAATTTCTTGCCACGAACTTAAAAACTCACTTAACTCAGGTATCAACTCAGAGCTGCTTTCAGTTTGCTGGTTGGCTCGCTGATAGGCTTGGCTCACAGCAACCGTTTGTTGCTGTTCAAAATTAACGGCAAAACCCACTAACTGCTGTTCATCGAAGCCAATACTCAAGGCATGCTCGAAGGCTTGGTCGAGATTTCCTTTGAAAAATTGGGCGCCCACTTTATCAACTTGCTTAACCAAGTCGGCTATTGCAGTTAACTCATCATCGTTCAAGTCACCTTCTACAGAAAAACTGAATTGCTGTTGCGAAGTCAGTGCAGCTTGAATCGAGGAACGTCCTTCACTATAACTAGCCGCTAATTGCGAACCATAACTGATGGTAACCTTATCACCTTCGGCGGTTTCTAACTCAATAGAGGCGGACTGACTACTCGCCATGGCCATTTGCTGTTGAATGGGCACCGATTCGAGCTGATAGTCACCCTCTTCAATCTTTTCTAAGCCATCCTGAATTAAGTCATAACTTTTATCGATGCCTTTAGCGAGTTCTTCATCGAGTAAGCCAGCATCACCCAATTCTTCACGCGCACCTTCAAAGCCCATGTCGACGCCTTTACGCGCTTGGGTCATCATCTCGGCAAGTTGGTCTTCAGGCATACCCGATTGCTTGGCACTATATAAAGAACTGGCCACAAAATTGAGCACATTGCGCGCGACTTCTTCGGCATCAAATAGTTCTACTTGTTGGGGTTTCGCTAAGCTCACCCCACCGCTAGCCAAGGATAAGGTGTGTTTTTCAACCGAGCTCAGCAATACATGGCTAGCAATAGCCCCTTGTTTATGCAAACTCGCTTTGTCGTTTGCCAGTTCATTACGCTTTTCTATTGCAGGGCTAGACTGCTTTAACAAACGCTCAGCGTAATGCTGTACCGACGTTTTACCCACACCATTTAGTTCATTCATAAGGCCTCCACGGATTTACCCTAGTCAAGCCTTATCGGCGAGCTAAATTAAAACTTTAGAAATAATCTCACTATTATTGTAGATAAACTGGACAAGTAGGCAATGCGCCTTTAAATTGCGCTGCTTGCTAGAATAGAGGAGAGGCCATGAGCGCTATCGCATATTACCCAGACCAATACCAAGAACTCTTGGCCGAAAAAGTCAACCAACGCAGCCAACAATTTGCCGAGTTCTCGCCACCTGAGCCTGGAGTATTTGCCTCTCCATTAAAGCACTACCGGATGCGAGCTGAATTTCGTATTTGGCATGAAGGTGACGACCTTTATTACATCATGTTTGATCAGCAGACTAAGCAAAAGTTTCGAGTAGACAGTTTTCCACCAGCCAGTGAGCTGATTAACCAATTAATGCCACTATTAATTGAGAAACTAAAAGCTAACACTCTGCTACGCCACAAGCTATTTCAAGTGGACTTTCTATCTACTTTAAGTGGTGAAGTAATTGTGAGCATGTTGTATCACAAAGCCATAGATGAAACTTGGAAGCTAGCTGCCGAACAATTAAAAGCGGAGCTTA
>NZ_JBNKPP010000098.1:0-20672 GCF_050295395.1 Agarivorans sp. | reverse complement strand
AAACCAATTGAAGCAAAGTCGCGCTTAGACGGATAAATCTGCTCGGGGTTTACTGAAAGAAGACCTAAATCGAAAGGATCTTGGCCTTCAAAACGCACGCCACTACTAACAAAGGGTAAACCGTCGGCACGAATAATTTGCCCATTGCGAGTGACGATGGTGATGCCATCAGCAGATGCCCAGATCCGCTGCTTGCCATCGGCTTTTGCCAATCCCATGTGGGTTTTCGGGTATATCCCATATTTCACATAAATGGCTGCGTAGTTAAAGGCTAAACGCTGCTGTTCTGTAAAGTTGGCGTCTGGTAGCCCGTTAATGGCGATATCAAGCAGTTCTTTACCGCTTTTGTATTCATGGGTACAAGCCATGAGCGAGCTACAAATGCTCGCTAAAATTACCAGTTTTCTCAAATGCATGTCCGTTGCCTAAAGCTATAATCTGCTCTAGCTTAGCATTAGAAGGCGAGGGCTAAAAGTCTGTGATATTGCGTGACTGGGTGGATGTTTATATTTTGCTCATTATCAGCTTGGCAAACTGAGTTTAGGGTGGTTATTTGGGCTGACTGATTAAGTTGAACTGTCTATAATAGGCCGCCAGTCTCGCCTTGTTTTGGTATAACCAATGGGTGGGGAGATGTTACTAGACTAAGGACCAGCATGGCCAGAACCGCAGCGGCATTACACATATTAGTGAAACATAAAGAGCAAGCCGAAGATATTATTAAGCAACTTAATAAAGGGGCTAAATTTCAAACCTTAGCCAAGAAGTATTCAAATTGTCCTTCAGGTAAGAAAGGTGGCGATTTAGGCGAATTTCGCCGCGGCCAAATGGTGCCTCAGTTCGACAAAGTGTGTTTCAGCGGTGAATTGCTAGTGCCTCACTTAGTTAAAACCAAGTTTGGCTGGCATGTGGTAAAAGTATTATACAGGACATAGTTTCTGCTTAGATATTGCCAGTGTGATACTGGCTTTGCTCTGCACGGTTTTGTTTTCTCGCTCCCCTGCCACAAGGCTGTTCACTTCTGCTCAACTCACAAAAGCGCTTATTGACCCATGTTTAAGACTTTGCATTAACAAAAGGCAGTTGCTAAGCGCTTCATTGCTAAATAGAATTGCTTGGCTTGCCATTCTGCAGCTTAATGTAAGTTGTGCTACTCGGTCATATCGGGGCTGAAGGGGCATGCCAAGGAACCTCAGGTGGGTGAATCTAATACCTGACAAATATCGTCTAGGAAGAGAAATTTAAGATGTCGAAAGCGGAGCAGTCCTCTAGAAAGTTAAGTTTTATTATTATTGGCATTGTGCTGTTTATTTGGCTGTACAGCCTTTGGGCAGATCGGGTGACGCCGATCACCGGCAACGCACGCGTACATTCGTATTTGGTGCGTATTGCTCCTGAGGTAACAGGTAATGTTACCGAAGTGAATGTGAGTAATAACCAAGTGGTTGAGGCCGGCGATGTACTATTCAAAATTGACCCGAGAAACTATCAAATCCAAGTGCGCACGGCCCAAGCTAACTTAGCCATTGCTGGACAAAATATTGGCGCTAGCACTGCGGCTGTAGAGGTGGCACAAGCCATAGTGGTGGAAGCTTTAGCCGCTCGCAACAATGCTGCCGAGCAAGCCGCCAGAGTCACCGAGTTAGCTGCTAAAGGGGTATTAAGTCGTTCGGAACTCGATAACGCTATTGAAGGCCGAGACCGAGCCGAAGCGGCGCTGGATGCGGCAGAGGCCTCGTTAATTCAAGCTAAACACAACTTAGGCCCCAAAGGGCAAGATAACCCACAAATACTGGCAGCAATGGCCAACTTAGAAAAGGCTGAGTTAGATCTACAGAAAACGCAAATAGTAGCGCCCTCGAAAGGAATCGTCACCAACCTGCAATTAACGGTGGGGCAAAAAGCCAATGCCGGCACGCCGATGTTAACTTTTATTGACCCTAGAGAAGTGTGGATTTCGTCAATGGTGCGTGAAAACTCCATTGAGCACATTAAAGTTGGGCAAAAAGTAAAAGTGGTAATGGATGCCTTGCCCGGTCGTGTTTTACAAGGTTACGTAGATAGTATTGGTTGGGGCACCGGCGGCAGTAACAACATCGATCAAAATACCGGATTTTTAGTTGCTGATAACCAGTCTTTAGCGGCTCAGCGCTATGCAGTGAATATCGCCTTTGCTAACGATCAAGTTCCACACAACATTCGTTATGGCTCTCAAGCCACGGTGGCTTTTTATACTGAACAAAGCAGCTTAGGCGAAGCTTTAGCGTCACTTTGGATGTTTATTTTAAGTATTTGGACTTATGTTTCGTAGCCCTGCTAACCCTATTATAAGGCTGGTTTTTGCCCCTATATTACTGTTGTTCTATCAGTTGTATAGTGGTGCGCCTATTCCAGTGTTGGCGCCTATCTTCGTGGTTATTTTTCTAACCATTATGCCCTCGCGTCCCCCTTTAAACTTGCTGCTTATGCTGTTAGTTTCGCTGCTGGTTATTTGTTTTGGCATCATTGCTTTGGGTAAGGCTTTACTTGAATCGCCAAGTGGTTTCGCTTTGTTTTGTTGGTCTATTTTGTTTTGGAGTTATTACCGTAGCCATCGAAATCCTAAAGATATTCTCTCGTCGTTAAGCTTAATTGTTATCATCATCATGGTGGTGATGACCAAGCAAATGGGCCTACCCATGGGGGGCTTCCCATGGTTAATGTTTAGCAAGTTTATTACCGCCATTGTGGTGACTTATGTGGCGTTCTTGTTATTTCCTGGGGAAGAAAAGGATATTTTACCTGCTGAGCAAACCGATGAAGCGCCTGAACATCATATTGGTTTAATCGCTTTTAAAGCGACCGCCATGAGTTTAGTGCTGGTGGCACTTATTGGCATTGGTAGTTCGCAAACCATGTTGATTGCCATTACCATTGGCAACATGATGCGCAGCCCTTTGGTTACCGATCACCATATCTTTGGCCGTAACCGTTTGATTACTACTGCGGTGGGGATTTTATTTACCTTTCCCTGCATGCTGTTAGTGGTACTCGGGGTTTCTCATTGGCTATTGTTGGGGGTAAGTTTGTTCTGTGGCCTGCAACTGGCTTGTTATGGCATCCGTCGTCGCTGCCGTATGGATGTATACCAGCTGTTATTTACTAACTTTACTGTACTCACTTATCAGGTGATTTCCCATCAGGGAGCAGATTCTTTTTCGGCTCAAGTATTACGTCTATTTTCCATTGCCGTGGCGGTGTTTGTGGCGGTGTTATTGTTGAATTTGGCCAACCACCCCAAGCCGAATAATACGCTAAGCAAAAATCACTCAGCTTAAGCTTGTTGTGGTGATTATTAGGCGTTTTGTCAGCCGTTGCATGTAGTCTGTTCTTTTTAAAAAGAACCGGCTACATAACAGAGCAAATTCTTATTGTGCGAGGCTCATTCTCTGAACTGGTGAAGTTTGTTATCTTGCTGCGGGTTTAACGTAAAAAAGGGGGCATTATGCGGCGGCGTTGCTACGTATATCTCATTGTTTGCTGTTTAAGCGTATGCAGTACGCTGGTCTCGGCGAATAGCTTAATCACGCAGTTTGAGCACCCTCAACATCATTGGGCGCACTATCTTATTAAACCTGATGTATTACCAGAGACAGATGCAAAACGCCTACAACAAGACCCCTACCTAGGGCTGTTTATTCAAGAAGTCGCGGTGCAGGAACTGGCTCGTTTATGGACACTTGCGCAGCAACCCGATTTTTCGATGAGTCAGCTTCAAGCGAACGATTATAATTTTTCTAATATTCGTAATATTCGGCGGCAAGGGCGAACGCCGTTTGCTTATTTTGCCAGTACCGAGGCTAAATTAGGCGGCTCTAGCTCATCCGATATGCAACTTGCTATGGTTATTCAGGCGCATGCAAATCAAGGCCACGGTGATACAGGAACAGGTATAACGCTGAGTGTGCCGCTTAACCTTAGGCTATCGCTTCAGCAGCTGCGGCAGCTGGAGTCTTTAGAGCAGGTAGAAGCCTGGGCCAGAGCAGAGGTAAGGCTTGATGAGTAAGCGAGTCCTTACTGTGTGCTCCGACTATCTCCCTAGAGTAGGGGCTTGAGATGCAGTATGAGCCTTTAACGCTGACCTTAATCCGCGGTTTACCCGGCAGTGGTAAGTCGACACTCGCCAAACAGTTACCTGGTGTTCACCTTGAGGCTGATATGTTCTTTGTTGATAAACATGGCCACTATCATTTTCAGCCTCAGCAATTAAGCCAAGCACATGCTTGGTGCCAGCAGCAAACCGAACAGCAGTTGCAGATGGGCAATAGTGTGGTGGTAGCCAATACCTTTGTTGAGCTCTGGGAAATGCAAGCTTATCGAGACATTGCGGCTCTCACTGGGGCCGAATTAATCATTCGTTGCTGTCGCGGCAATTATGGCAATGTTCATGGTGTCAGTGAGCAAACCCTTGCCGCTATGCGCCAACGCTGGCAAGAATAAAGGCGCCCTTAGGCGCCTTGATAACAGTGGTTTGCTAAAGCTGTTTAGCTGCGCGCTGGTTCGGCGTACATGGCGCTAATTTGCTCGGCAAAACGGCTTTCAATTACCGCCCGTCTTAATTTCAAGGTTGGGGTGAGTTCGCCTTGCTTCATGCAAAATTCTCTGGGCAATAGGGTGAACTTTTTCACCTGTTCAAAGCGTGCCAAATTAGCTTGAACTTGCTTCAAGCGACTCTGAATTAAGTTTTTAATTTCGGTGTTTTCTAATAATTCTTCACGATGCTGCCACTTAATGCCTAATTGTTTAGCTTGCTGCTCTAGGGCTTCATAGGCTGGCACAATTAGCGCTGAAACAAAGTGGCGAGCATCGGCAATAATGGCCACCTGCTCAATAAGTGGCTCTCGGATCAACGCGCCTTCTACCCGCTGTGGCGCGATGTATTTACCGCCCGAGGTTTTCATCAATTCTTTAATTCGTTCAGTAAGTTGCAGGTTGCCTTCGGCGTCGATATTGCCAGCGTCACCGGTATGTAGCCAACCATCAATAATGGTTTCGGCGGTGGCTTCGGGTTTGTTGTAATAACCGCGCATTACCGTTAGGCCTTTAACCAAAATTTCCCCTTGCTCTGAAATTTTTACCTGTAGGTCATTCAGCGGCTGCCCAATACTGCCAATGCATTTATGCTGTTCGGTATAACACGACACTGTGGCGGTTGATTCTGTCATGCCGTAACCATAGGTGATGGGTACATCTAGGCATTGGAAGAAGTGGTTGATGTCGTCGGCTAATTTCGCTCCCGAGCAAGGAAGTAACTTAGCCGGGCCAAAAATGTCGCGTAACTTAGTTAGTACCAACTTATTGGCGAGGCGGTATTGCAACTTGTGCAGCAGGCTAGGCTGTTGCTGTGTTTGTTTTAACTCTAGTGCTTGCTTGGCAATGCCTATTGCCCAGTTAAATAAAGCTTGTTTGCCTGCAGAGGCTTGGCCAACTTTTTGTAAGATAGTCGAGTGAACTTTTTCGTAAAGACGCGGCACGCTGCACATCAATGTGGCTTGGCTACGCGGCAGTGCTTCTTGGATTTTAGCCGGGTCTTCCAAGTAGATATTGCTGGCACCCCGATAAAGGATGTAATAAGTCCAAGCGCGCTCAAATACGTGGCTCAAGGGGAGAAAACTCAGCGATACATCGCTGCTGTCAACGGACAGGCGCTGGTCGTGCATGCTAAACGCACTGGCGAAGTTGGCGTGATCTAGCATTACGCCTTTGGGCTCACCGGTGGTTCCCGAGGTATAAATAAGGGTGGCGAGATCGTCCATTTTTATTTGCTGGCGACGCGTTTCTAACTCGGTGTCATCGCTGCTCTGGCCTAGGGCTAAAAACTCGCTCCAGCTCAGTACTTTGGCACTATCTGGTTGGTGGCAAGTTTCGAAGCAAACGATGGTTTCGATGCTACCAGACTCGAGTAATTGCAAAGCAATCTCGAGTTGCTCTTGTTGGCCTACGAATAAAATCTTGCAGTTGGCATCCTCAGCAATGTACTGGCTTTGCTCTAGGGTGCTGGTGGGATAGATAGGCACTACACAACCCCGCGCTGCTAAGATCCCGAGGTCGGCAATGGTCCACTCAGGCATGTTGGGTGACATTATGGCCACGCCTTGTTGCTGTTGGTGACCTAAATGAATTAAGCCTTTGGCCACTTGCGTCCATTGCTGTGAAAAATCCTTCCATGAAAAACACTGCCAGGCTTGGTCGCGCCATATTTTCAGTGCGACCTTTTGCGGTTGTTGTTTAGCTTGACGCTCTAACAAACTAACGATGTGCTGCATGTTTTTACCTTTAATAAGGAGGAAAGGCGAGGAGCCTAAAATAAGCGCGTCATTTTAGTGATTTTCAATTAAGCGTACAAGTGTAAGCTCAGTTATTTTCCGGTTTAATATCACGCATTTTGACTATTTTTAATTGCTTTTTGTATCAATAAGCTTTGATTCGACTACTTTTTAGCAGCTTTATCTGTGCGTGTGGTTTGGGTTTTTAGCAGCATTTGCCCAGCTGTAGAACAGTACGCTGTCATGTTAGATTATTCATGCATGGGTAATCGTTTACCCTTTGGCGGTTTCTGAATCATTTGATAAACTTGTGAGCCCTCTGGGGAAATAGTTAAACCATAAGCTTGGTATCACTTCTATTTCGCTTTCTTTGCTTGATAATGCTTTCTTAAATCCCGCCTTCGCGATCTCGATCGCAAAAAATACAGATTAAAATTAGCAGTTAAAAATAATGGTGGAAACGTTTTCCCTTTGGTGGTTAAATTAGTCCTAGCAAGACAGGATTAAGCAGTACTTACTTGAAAACCTGAACAGGTATTTTATTGGGAGAGAGCCATGAAAAAGGTGTTGGTAACGGGCGGTATGGGTTACATCGGTAGTCATACCTGCGTGCAGCTAATCAAAGCAGGTATAGAGCCGATTATTTTAGATAACTTATGTAACAGTAAGTTAGAGGTTCTCAATCGTATTGAAAGTTTAACCCAACATCGCCCGGTATTTTATCAAGGTGATGTGCGCGACCGCTCGGTATTAGAGACGGTTTTTGCTCAACAGAAAATTGATTCGGTAATCCACTTCGCTGGCCTAAAAGCGGTAGGGGAGTCGGTGCAAAAACCCTTTGAATACTACGATAACAATGTATCTGGTTCCTTAGTGCTGATAGATGTGATGCGTAAGGCTGGGGTGAACAGCATGGTGTTTAGCTCATCTGCCACGGTATACGGTGAGCCCAGTAAAATGCCGATTGATGAGAGCATGCCTACTGGCGCTGTTACCAACCCTTATGGTCGCAGTAAGTACATGATTGAGGAGTGTTATGCCGATATTCAAAAGGCTGCGCCGGAATTAAGTGTCACGCTATTGCGCTATTTCAATCCGGTGGGCGCCCACCCAAGTGGATTAATGGGTGAAGACCCACAAGGCATACCCAACAACTTAATGCCCTTTATTGCCCAAGTGGCGGTGGGGCGTCGTGAAAGCTTGTCAGTATTTGGTAATGACTACCCAACGCCGGATGGCACCGGAGTGCGGGACTACATTCACGTAATGGATTTAGCCGATGGGCACGTGGCGGCTTTAACTAAAGTGGGTCAACAAGCTGGCCTGCACATTTTTAACTTGGGCACCGGCAAAGGCAGCTCGGTATTAGATGTAGTGAAGGCCTTTAGTCATGCTAGCGGTAAAAACATCGCCTACCAAATTTGCCCGCGTCGCCAAGGTGATATCGCAGAGTGTTGGGCGGCCACCGATAAAGCGGAGCGTTTATTAGGCTGGAAAGCCAGCAGAACTCTGGAAGAAATGAGCGCCGATACTTGGCATTGGCAATCTAATAACCCACAGGGTTATGAGCAATAATTAGATGATATTTGCAAAGTGCTGACCGGCATTTTGATGGAGAGATGAAAGACTATGTTGAACACTGTATTTGACCCAACCGAGCATCCACACCGCCGCTACAATCCCTTAACTGGGCAATGGATTTTGGTGTCGCCGCACCGTGCCAAGCGCCCTTGGAGCGGCCAAGACGAGGCACCTGCTACCGAACAGTTGCCCAGTTACGATGAGAAATGTTTTTTATGTGCTGGCAATACCCGTATTTCTGGAGATAAAAACCCGGATTATCAAGGTACTTACGTATTTACTAATGACTTTGCCGCCTTGATGACCGACTCGCCGGATGTACCTAAGTCCGATGACCCGTTATTTACCAGTATGGAAGCGCGCGGCCTTAGCCGAGTGATTTGTTTCTCGCCGGATCACAGTAAAACTTTGCCTGAGTTATCCTTACCTGCGATCCGCGGTGTGATTGATACCTGGAACGAGCAAATTGAAGAGTTGGGTAAAGATTACCTTTGGGTTCAAGCCTTTGAAAATAAAGGTGAGACCATGGGATGCTCGCAACCGCATCCGCACGGACAAATTTGGGCTAACAGCTTTTTGCCTAACGAAATAGAGCGAAAAGACCAACACCTACGTGACTACTATCAACAGCATGGTAGCAACTTATTGGTGGATTATGCGGCCAAAGAGCTGGCGGCAAAAGAGCGTGTGGTAGTGGAAACTGAGCATTGGCTTGCGGTAGTGCCGTATTGGGCAGCATGGCCCTTTGAAACCATGCTAATGCCTAAAACTCATATTCGCCGTCTCAGTGAGTTAAGTGATGCTCAACGTGATGACTTAGCGCTAGCAATTAAAAAGCTGACTAGCCGTTACGATAATTTATTCAAGTGCTCTTTCCCTTACTCAATGGGTTGGCACTACGCGCCTTTCTTTAAAGAGGGGGATACCTCCACCGAGCACTGGCAATTACATGCCTTGTTTTATCCACCCTTATTACGCTCGGCTAGCGTACGTAAGTTTATGGTGGGTTATGAAATGCTGGCTGAAAGCCAACGCGATTTAACCGCTGAGCAAGCAGCAGCTAAGCTGCGCGAGCTAAGCGACGTGCACTACAAAGAACAAACTAACTAGGAGCCCGACATGTCACAACGCCAACAACAACTTATCGATAAGGTTTCTGCGGCCTTTTCTGAAATGACCGGTAAGGCTCCTGAAAAGCTGATCCAAGCTCCCGGACGAGTGAACTTAATTGGAGAGCACACCGATTACAACGACGGTTTTGTATTGCCTTGTGCTATCGATTATCAAGCCATGGTGGCCGCGTCACCCCGTAGTGACAGCATTGTTCGAGTGGTATCTGTTGACTATCAAAACCAAGTAAACGAATTTGATATCAGCAAGCCCTTGGAGTTTGAGCCAGACATTATGTGGGTTAACTACATTCGTGGGGTGATTGCTTGCCTACAAGCTAAGGGCTTTGAGTTTTCTGGGGCCGATATTGCGGTGAGTGGTAACGTACCTCAGGGCGCAGGGTTAAGCTCATCGGCTGCCTTAGAAGTGGTTATCGGCCAGACTTTTAAAGCCTTATATCAGTTGGATGTATCGCAACAACAGTTAGCCTTAATTGGTCAACAGGCCGAAAACGAATTTGTTGGCTGTAATTGCGGCATTATGGATCAGCTGATTTCAGCCGAGGGTGAACAAAATCATGCGCTGCTGATTGATTGTCGCTCGTTAGAGACGCAGGCGGTGGCTATGCCTGAAGACATGGCTGTAGTGATTATTAACTCTAACAAGAAACGTGGTTTGGTCGATAGCGAATACAATACGCGTCGCCAGCAATGTGAAGCTGCGGCCAAAGGTTTAGGCGTTGATTCACTGCGTGATGTCAGTGAAGTTCTGTTTGCCGAAAAAGGCGCGAGCCTCGACCCTATTGTGGCCAAACGTGCCCGTCATGTGATTACCGAGAATGCCCGCACCTTGGCGGCAGCAGAAGCGCTTAAAACCAATGACATGGCTAAGTTAAGTGTTTTAATGGAGTTATCTCATGCGTCGATGCGTGATGACTTTGAAATTACCGTTGCCGAGGTGGATTGCTTGGTTGAGATAGTGAAGCAAGTGATTGGCAATGCTGGTGGGGTGCGGATGACTGGCGGTGGCTTTGGTGGTTGCGTAGTAGCCCTAATGCCACCAAGTTTGGTGGATAAGGTTTGTCAGGCGGTGGCCGAGCAATACCAAGCCAAAACCGGCCTCAAAGAGAGTATCTACGTATGTAAGGCCATGCCGGGCGCTGGCGAAATTTAAGTATCTTATATGTTATGAGAAGCCTCGACTGAGTTCGGGGCTTTTTTATGGTTTTTTAAAGTTAAACTGGCCTTGAACGGTGGTGATGCTATCAAGGTAAAGCAAAATGGCGTCCCCTACAGGATTCGAACCTGTGTCTAAGACTTAGGAGGTCCTTGTTCTATCCGGCTGAACTAAGGGGACTTAAATCGAGGTCATTGTATATCAAGTTATTAGCTCTACCAAGAGCGGCCTAATTAAACGCATAAAATTCATACATATAGCTTTAGCTTAACCGAATAGGATTGTGCCCAGAGGCTGGCCAGAGCTGAGCCAATAAAAAGCCCAAGCAACTTGGCTTGGGCTTTGGAGGTTTAAGTGCGCTGCTTAGTTAACTTTAAAAGATGAGAATTGTTTATTTACTTCTGCAGCGTGGTCTTTTAAGCGCTGGAACTCTTCAACCAATTGATGGATTTGGCTTGAGTTCAGTTCGCTGGCATTTTTAATGTTCACTATGTTTTCCGACAAATCGGTTGCCACTGCTGATTGCTCATTGGCGGCGGTGGCAATTTGCGCATTCACTTCGTTTACTGTATCGATAGAGGCAACAATTTGTTGCAAGGCTTCAGCCGTTTCATTGACAGTTTCCCGGCCTTTCTGACTGAGTTCGTGGCTTTGCTCGATAGAACCCACCGCTTGGCTGGTAGAGTTGGTTAGCACTTCAATTAGCGATTCAATCTCTACGGTGCTTTTTTGCGTTTGTTCTGCTAGTGAGCGCACTTCGTCGGCCACCACGGCAAAACCACGCCCGGCTTCACCTGCTCGGGCCGCTTCAATGGCGGCATTTAGCGCTAGCAAGTTGATTTGTGCCGCTACGCCTTTAATGACATCCAAAATGGCGGTGATGTTACCCACATCTTTTTCTAGAGTTTCAATTGAGCTGCTGCTCTCTTTGATTTGCTCGAATAATTGGTCAAAGCCATGCAAGGTTTGTTTAAGGCTGAGCATCGCCAAATCACCTTTGTCTTTGGCGTCTTGAGTGACTCCGGCTGCGTATTTGGCACTGTCGTCAACACTTTGCGCTGACGAGCTAAGCTCAGACACCGCAGTGGCAACGAGTTCGGTTTGGGCTAATTCGTCTTCTACCACTTTTTGGTTTTGTTCTGAAATGCTGGTCATGCGGTCGACCGAAGCCTCCACATCGTTGAAGCTTTTCATCGCTGAGTTCACTAGGTTTTGTACCTTCTCAACAAAACTATTAAAACCACTGGCTAAAAAGCCAATCTCGTTATCGGCTTTTTTCTCAAGGCGTAGGGTTAAGTCGCCATTGCCGCTAGACATTTCATGGAGCGACGAACCAGTTTGCTTAATTGGGGTAATGAGGCTGCGTGCTACAGCAATACTCACCGCCAATGAAATGACGATAATGACCAAGGTCACTACCACCGACATAATGAAAATGGAGTGGGCGACACTGTTGGTGACCGCCAACGCTTCATCGACATTGTATTCGGCGATGATTGCCCAAGGCTTGCCAATAAAGTTAATCGGGGCATAGGCAAAAATGGTTTGCTGGTCAAACAGATTGCTTGACTGTTGCACGCCCGATTGGCCAGCTAAGGCTTCGCTAACGGCTGAATAAGACAGTTTGGTATAACCAGCATTGCTACCTAGGCTTTGCACGGCTTTTAGCTCGGCGGAGTTTTGTACTTTATTAAAGGTGCTGGGATTTTCGATTAATAAACGCGAGTTGGTTCGGATCATTTGATCGTGGCCAACCAGGTAGGCTTCACCTCGTTCGCCTAGGCCAGAGGTTGCCCACTCACCATTGAAGGTCATTAACTCGCTAATACGTTTGGTGTTAATTCGAAATACCAATACCGCAAAAGGCTCATCTTCGACGAATATCGGTGCGGATAAAAAAGCCGAATATTCGCCATAGGCGGGAGGGTAAAACTGAAAGTCAACAAAGCTGTATTCACCCTGAGGCAGCTCTTTGGCCATTTTGAAGGCTTGAGCCATGCCGGTATTTTGGTAGGGGCCGTCTAGCATGTTGGTGCCGAAGTCGAGCATTTTTTTCGCCGAGTAAAAGACTTGCGAGGTTTCGATGGCCACCATCGCGACATCGGCCAGACCAAAGCGTTGCATTAAAGTTGCCAAGTTCTGATGCATTTTTTGATGCGCTAACGCAAAAGAGGTGCCGTCGCCGGGATCTAATACCGTGTCCTTATGGTTTAAGTCGGCATCGGTTTTGAGTAAAAATTTGTATTGTACCGCCACCGCGTGGTCGTTTAGCTCTTGAGGCTTGGCTAACTGACTAAAAGTATTATCCAGTGCTTGTTGCTGCAGATAGGAAGCGATAGTGGTTTGGTAGTATTGCGTGAGTTCTTGGCGCTGAGTGATGATGTTTTCTTTACCTTGTAAAAAGGCGTAGGGGAAGAAGGCACCGTATAAACGTTCGGCAGATTGCTTAATTTGTGGTTGCTGAGAGTAATCAACAATTCGGGTTGCCAATGTTTGGGAGTAGTTGTTAACTGCGCTGGCGGTGACGTTTTGTAGTGATACCAGTTGGTCTTGTCTCGATTCAAATAGGGCAGTTTTCATCTGATTAATGGCGACATTGGCAGTAAATAAAGACGCCACTGCCGAGGCGAAGGTGGCGATAGATACAAACAGAATCAGGGTCTTGGTAAACATCTTCATTGATTAATCTCCGAGCTCATAGTCGAGAGTGTTCCGTTACACTGCGTTTAATTATTATTGTGCTTATTCATTGTTAATTTGTTGTTGCCAAAATAAGTGTGGCTATTATGCCTTTGTTTTTCTTGTTATTTAGGTGACGGAAATCACGGCTTAGCAGATTGCTTGGCATATTAGTGTCAGCGGGTTTCATAGTGAAGAGGAAAGTAGTTGATTTCATTAGCCAATGACGTATTTCATTAGCGGTCAAAGGATACGGGGGTTCACTGTTTGTCTGAGTAATGAGCTTATCAATTTAGAAGTTTTTTACATAATAGTGCAGTGTTGTAGAGCGCGACAAAGCATATTTCATCGGGTTTTAGCAAACTGAAACAGTAAAGCCGCTCTGCCATATAAGCGGCTTAAAGTTTGTTCAGTTTCTCATGCTGCTGAACTCAAATTATTGCTTGCTTACTAGGTCGCCCAATTGAATATTGGCTGTCATACTTGGGTCTAGCGCTACCACAATGGCACTGTTTTGGTAGACTTGCTCAATTCTTACTTGGCTACCAGTAAGGCTTTGTTCTTGACGGGGAATGTCCCATTCTCCCCAGTGGTAATTTTGTTGGATTAGGGTAAGCAACATACCGCGGTTTAATTGATTAGCTGCACCAAGGTTGATTTGCCAGCGGTCTGGCCCCAAAACTTTAACTACGCTGCCTTGTAACGGCTGACAAGCAAGCAAGGCATCTACTTCCACTAGGATCTGGTGAAGGGTGTTATTCACCGTTTGCCCGTAGCTGGATAGCCAAAACTCAGCGGAGTAGGGCGAGATGATTTCACGGGCGTCAAATTGCCAAGGCGCGTTTACTGAGAAACGCTTGTTGTAAATTTCTTCTAAGTCAATGGCGTTGTAGACCCGTGCATTAATGACAAAATAGCGCTGTGGGTAACTGAAGTTAATTACCTTAGGTTTATAGACTCTATCTAAAGAAATATTTTCTATTTCCAGCCCCAATAGGTACTGCGCACCATAGCGGTCGGCGACGTCTTTAATGCCTTTAAAGTTGTGTTCACCCGGCTTGTAATAGTTAAGTGGTAATTTCGGTGGATGTTTAATATTAAATTGTTTACCGATTTGCCGCGCAATGTCGTAGGCACGTTGCTCTACCGCTGGCGAAAGCTCTTGCAGCTGACCAACCCGCGCTTGGTGTTGTTGTTTTAAATAAGGAGGCAGTAACAACAGATTTTTACTATAACCACTGGCTTTACATTGGCTGGCTTCGGGAAAGACATCAGCTTGTAAGATTACATAAAATTGTTGGCCTTGCTGTCCTTCGTCAAGCACAGTTAAGTTGTGTAATGTGCCTTTGGATACAACCTCTAGCTGGTCGAGAGTCAGCTGACCGCCGTTGACTTGGCTTATGCTGGTGACTGAGGCGCCAGCATACAGTAGCAACTGCTTAACCGCTTCTTGCATGGCATTGCTACGCGCTTGCTCAACCTGGTCGTTAACGATAATGGCTTGTCCCTTCGCTTCATACCATACCGCTTGGCTGGTGCTGCAAAGCAACATTCCTATCATCAAAATTAATATTTTCATAAGCTCCTCCTGTTCAGGCTAAAGCAATAACCGTACCTGATACAAAGCGTTAATTTTTTGACTGGAACAGTTTTTGCTTTATAGGGGTCAATAGAAGGAGAAGGGTATGCGATATACAACATTAGCGGCGGTGTTACTTATACTACAAGGCTGTAACACCACTTTGCATCATGTTTCTAATTATCCCTATGTTGAGCCTCGTGAGCAGCAGGATGCGACTTTGTTTGCCCATGTTAATGCACTTTCGAGGCTGTTGACCGATGATCTTGATTTAGATGAAACCGACTTGGTGGCAATTAGTACCGTGGTCGATTTAGATAACCTACAAAGTAGTGATAGTTTTGGGCGGCAAGTGGCAGAGGCAATGTTTGCCGCTTTGTCAGAAAAAGGTATACACACCGTTGAACCTCGTTTAACTGGTCGGCTACAAATGGATCCTAGCTTTGGTGAGTTTTCTTTGTCACGTGATGCCAACTTGTTGCGTGAGCAAATGCAAATTACCTACGTGGTGGTGGGTAGTTTTCAACGTACTGATTCTGGGCGGCATGTAAATATGCGCTTGGTTGAACTGGCCAGTCAAAATGTGGTGACAGCGGCTTATCAGTTCATTCCGAATGCGGCAGGGGCGACCTCGCCAAGAGTAACTAGTGTAAATGGGAGCTTGCAGCGTCATGAACAATCTGTACTTT
Organism: Agarivorans sp.; assembly: GCF_050295395.1. Lineage (NCBI taxonomy): Bacteria > Pseudomonadati > Pseudomonadota > Gammaproteobacteria > Alteromonadales > Alteromonadaceae > Agarivorans > Agarivorans sp. The sequence continues at coordinate 5,553 of NZ_JBNKPP010000098.1, read as the reverse complement.
AAATGTTGGTTTACTAGCCTAGCGTTACTATTTGTTGTTGCTTGTACATCAACGAATCAAGTTAAGCAGGTGGAGTGGACTTATCAACCTCCAGGCGACTTTACCATTGTCAATGCCGTGGGCTATGCGCCGATCAGTCAACAACGTGGCAATGATCTAGCAAGTAAGCAGTTACGAGCCATGAAGGCGTCTAAGTTAGACGCTTATAGGGAGTTGTCTGAACAAGTATATGGTCAGCGAATTGATAGTAGTGCCACTGTGAGCGATTTAGTATTGGGTAATGAGCGTTTAGCCGCTTCTGTTGCAGGGGTTATTCGTGGCGCGAAAGTGATTAAATCCTATTCTGTTGATGATGTATATGTGACTGAATTACAATTAGATTTTAGGGACGTCTACCGTGTTACTATGTCTATGGCTCCCACTCGCCACCTAGAGAGTCAAAAAACCATTCAATTCTAGTAAAGATTTTGCCTTTCAAGCCGATAATTAAGGCGTAATAGACGATTAAGGACGGGATATGAAAGGTATGACTCTGGTGGCTTTAGCCACTTCGTTATTGGTGGGCTGTTCTAACACTCCATCAATGCAAAAAGTAATGGTTTATGATGGCTCGATACACAACGTTGCTCATAACGCGCCTTACCTTGAAGGTGTGGTGGATGAAACTGGCCAACTGTTTTTAAGTAGCTCTCCGCGCCGTACTCTTAATGCTTCCAACGTAGATCTTTCCGATAGCGCTGTAGAACATTCTCTCACCGATTATGTTAATGCCATGTCGCAGCGACTGGTATCTAGCTCTCATTATGTTAATGCCGATACCCCGATTGGGGTGGCGTCTTTTGTTCCTTTGGATGATTTTAAAAGCACTGACGTATTTGGTATGCAGTTGGCCGAAAGCTTTGTCTATGAAATGCAGCAAAATGGTTTTTCGGTGATTGACTACAAAACCACCGGTTTTATACGGGTGACTCCAGAAGGCGACTTTGTTTATAGCCGTAATGTTAACGAGCTATCCAAGCGTTTACCTATAGAATATTTGTTGGTAGGTACCTTTAGTAAATCTACTAACGGCGTTTTAGTAAATGTAAGGATTGTTGGTGCACAATCGAAGGTGGTGGTGGCCTCTGCTCAGGAGCTTATTCCTAACGAAGTTTACCAAAGTAAGGTACCCGAACCAGTTAAGCGTGATGGGGTGATGATTATTGAAGCGCGCAAACAAGCCAATAGCCGTATGCCTGTGGGGGAGCGCGGTTAGTTTCGCCTGAGTCGTCTTTAGCTATTACACAGATTAACCCCAAATTATCCTAGATGGTTTGGGGTTTTATATTGCGTTTAAAATAGTCACTTAGGGTTATTTCAAAATAGAAGGTTAAGCTTTAAAACCTTTGCCTACGCGCTGTGAACTGTGTTTTTTACCTAGCTTATCGTAGGTAGAGGCGTTTTGATTTTGTAGCTGGTCGATAACCGCGCTGAGCTGGCGAACCTTTTCTTGACTAGCTTTAATCACCTCACCGTTAATCGCATTGAGCGTTTGACATTGTTCTAGCAATTGTTGGGTGTGTGCAACTTTCTCGGCAAGCTGAACGTCGCTGCTAAGCAGCTGTCTATCTGCGGAATTTTCGATTTGCTTATCGAGCTCAATAATAGCCGATAAAGATTGTTCTTTTTGTTGTGCTATCGCAAACAGGCCTGTACTGTCGTCTTGCTCAAGCGCTAATTTTTCTTGTTGCAAAAGAGAAAGCAGCAATTCTAATTGCTGCTCTTGGGTATTCAGTAGGGTGGCGATCATTGACTAACTATCCTAGCGCTTTATTAAACTCGCTTTCAAAGTCACCCATTTTTTGGGCAACTCGGTTAGCATCTATTTGATAGCTTCCATCGGCCACGGCTTGCTTAATTGACTCTAGTTTTGAACTTCTGCTGTCAGAGTCACTGAGCAAATTCTGCTGAATACGGTTTAGTTGTTGTGCTTCGTTAGTAAGCATAACTGAATCCTGGGCTACAGCAGAAGTAGCGTTTGAACCTTGTTCAGCGCTAGTTTTCGTTCCTTTGTCAGATACTCTATTGGCATCTAGTTGACTAGGACGGTTTCCACCTAAGTTGTTAATATTTAAAGCCATAATGGCGCCCCACAGTTAATCAATTTTTCGTATTCAATAAAGCTATCGGCTCGGCTTAGTAAAACTTTAGAAAATATTTAAAGTTTTACTTCAACTAGACCTAATGCTTTGACTCGGCCGGTGACCAAACGTTGTGACTGACTATTTCTAACGTTGATGGTATCACCGATATTACCACTTGATAAAGCTGTTCCTCGAGTGGTTACTTTTAAACCGCCCATATTGGCAGAAATAGTCACAGTGTCATCTTTACAGATAATGCAAATATCGCGCCCAGTTATAATTTGGTCTTTTCTTATTGCCCGGGTGAGTTTAGCGCCTAATAAGGGGGTTATCTCAGTGAAATAACTACCACGTAATCTATTTTGTGGAATGAAACTGGTTTCCAGCTGCTGGTCGTCTAAACGGGCTCCTTCTTGCAGTGGAGCGGCGGCAACCACTACAGCGAGTAATACTTGTTTACGTACTGGAATATACAGTCGCCAGTTCAAGTGTTCTTCGCAGGTAACTAATACAATAGTATTTCTTCTAACTTCATCGTTAGCTAGGCTATAACTATAATTACTTGGACATTGGGGAATCGCCACCCGTTCATCGAGTTGGTTGGCGTTAAGTTCAATTTTTTGACTGGCGTCGCTACTGATTTGCGAGCGAACAAATTCCACTGCTGATTTTTCAAGCTGTTGATGGAGTTCACTAGTGTGAGCAGCAAGGCTAAAACAAAATATTAGTAGTGATGAGGCAATTTTTATCAACATTTCCTATATGATACCGATAAAGCAAAGTAACAATTGGCTTTTTTGTCTATGCTTAACATGTTGATGCTAGGCAGTTTGGTGTCAAAAAAACGACAATAAAGCGATAGTATATAGGGGTAAGCAAAGTTAGTGCCCCTTTTCTAAGGAGTGAGAGTATATGGCGGGTATTTTAGATTCGGTAAACCAGCGAACCCAGTTAGTAGGGCAAAACCGCCTAGAGCTGTTGTTGTTTCGGTTAAATGGGTCACAGCGCTATGGTATCAACGTTTTTAAAGTTAAAGAAGTATTGCAGTGCCCTCCGTTAACCGCTTTGCCTAAGCTAAACCCAGTGATCCGCGGTGTTGCACATATTCGCGGGCAAACTATCTCAGTAATTGATTTAAGCTTGGCAACTGGCGGAAGACCGATAGAAGATTTATCTAAGTGTTTCATTATTATCTCAGAGTACAACCGTTCTGTTCAGGGCTTTTTAGTGGGTTCGGTAGAACGTATCGTTAATACCAATTGGGAAGATATTCTGCCTCCGCCAAAAGGGGCCGGTAAATTTAATTACCTTACCGCGGTAACAGAAGTAGAGAATGAATTAATTTCGATTTTAGATGTTGAAAAAATTCTTGATGAAATTTCGCCAGTTGATACAACGGTTAGCCAAGCAATTGTTGATGAAGCCGTTTCCAACGTCCATATTGATAAGAAAATTTTGGTAGTAGATGATTCGTCGGTCGCTCGAAATCAAGTGAAACGCGCAGTTAGCTCCTTAGGCGTTGAAACGCTGCTTTGTCAAGACGGTAGAGAAGCCTATGAGTTGCTTTGCTCCATGTCTAAAGACGGCCCGATTACCGACCAGATTGCGTTAATTATTTCTGATATTGAAATGCCTGAAATGGACGGGTACACACTCACCGCTGAAGTGCGAGCACATCCAGATTTGAAAGATTTACATATTATTTTGCACACTTCTTTAAGTGGCGTATTTAACCAAGCCATGGTAAATAAGGTCGGCGCGAACGACTTTATCGCTAAATTTAATCCTGATGAACTAGCGGCTGCTGTTCGTAAGTCTTTGTAGAGAGTGTGGAAGCATTTGTGAGAACCATAACCGACGATGTATACAAGCAGTTTTGTGGCTTTTTAGAGAAGCAATGTGGAATTGTTTTAGGTGACAACAAGCAATATTTGGTAAAGAGTCGCCTGTCACCGTTAATGTCACAATATTCAATAGCCAGTTTGACTGAATTGGTTCAAAAAGCCATGAGTTTACGCGAGCGTGAATTGCGTGCTGCGGTGGTTGATGCGATGACCACCAACGAAACCCTCTGGTTTAGGGATACCTATCCTTTTCAATTGTTGGCCGATAAGTTATTGCCTGAATATAGTAAGCTGTCTCGTCCCGTCAAAATTTGGTCTGCGGCGAGTTCATCTGGGCAAGAGCCGTATTCAATTATGATGACCGCGCTAGAGTACCAAGCCAAACGGCCAGGGGCTTTACCTATGGGGGTGCAAGTTGTTGGTACCGATATTTCCCCTTCGATGCTAGAACATTGTAAACGTGCCGAGTATGACGCCCTGGCGCTGGCTAGAGGCTTATCTCCGGAACGTAAACGGCAGTTTTTTGAGCCTACAACGGATGGTCGTTACAAAGTAAATGATAAGGTCAGGAAAAACGTGAGTTTTCGACCTCTAAACTTACTCGACAGTTATGCCTTGATGGGGAAGTTTGACATTATTTTCTGTCGCAATGTTTTGATCTATTTTAACGCTGAAGTGAAATCGAAAATTCTTAACCAGTTTGCTCAAGCGCTCAATCCAAACGGTTATTTAATGCTTGGCGCTTCCGAATCGATTACCGGTTTGACTGATCGTTTTAACATGTTGCGTTGTCATCCTGGAATTGTTTACCAACTTAAGTAATTCATTAGCGGCAGCAAAGGGCAATTGTTGCCGCTTTGTTTGCCGCTAGCCTGACCCTCTGCTAGCTTTATTTCGGCCTAGCGGCTGATAAATCCTTTTCCTCCCATAATTTAAAGCGTCAAAAAAACACTGGCATAGCTTTTGCAGATTAATTTTTGTGAAAAATATAGTGAGGTGTATATGGCAATTACTTTTGATAAAGCCTTAGGCGTTCATCAACATACCGTTGGCGTTAGAGCTCGTCGCTCTGAAGTCTTGGCTAGTAATATCGCTAACGCTGATACACCGAACTATAAAGCACGAGATATTGATTTTAATAAGGCCTTTGCTGCTGCAAAAAGCAAACAAAGCGGTGGTCTGCAAGTGACAAATGAGCGTCATATTCAAGGTGGACGTAATCAGTTTTCTGAGTTGGGCTTTCGAGTGCCAGACCAAGCCGATACTGGCGATGGAAATACCGTTGATGTGCAGCAAGAGAAAGCTGCTTTTATGCAAAATGGGCTTGAATATCAAGCGGGAATTAACTTTTTGTCGAGCAAATTTAGCGGTTTGCGCAAGGCGATTAAGGGAGGTCAATAATGAGCTTTTTTAATGTTTTTGATATTACTGCTTCAGCCATGAAAGCGCAGTCGGTTCGTTTAAATACTACGGCCAGTAACCTTGCTAATGCTGACAGTATTAGTTCCAGCGTTGACCAAACCTATCGAGCCAGAAAACCTGTGTTTGCCGCCGAATTAAATAGAGCTAGTCAGGGCCAACTTGAA